>CAMVRW010000001.1 GCA_947169985.1 uncultured Butyrivibrio sp.
ATGTGCCACATATATGTTGTAACCTCACCTGTTGTTGCAAGTGCATCAGTTACTGCACTTCCGATCATCTCCATGTTGTTCTGCTTTGATGTTGACTCAATACCTGCCTGAGCATCCCAGCTGTATCCAGGTGTTCCCTGTGCAACGCCTGCAAGGATGTTCATAAGTGTAGGGTTAGTATTTGAAAGTGGATCAGGACTGATAAGGTCGTTTTCCTTCCAAACCTTTACATGATCAAGGAAATCAAGGAAGTACTCTGACTCATAGTAGTTCTCTACAGTTGTGCTGTTTGTAGGATCTGTGAGAACACCAAGGTAGTTTGTATCACCAAGGTAGTCAATGCTCTTTGGTACCCAGTAAGGATCTGTTGATCCGGGAACGTAGTAGTGATCAGGATTAGCCTTCTTCATAGCTACCATTGCATCTGTAAGGCTGTCCAGGTCAGTTACCTTACTCCAGTCGATATTTGCAGCATCTGAATCCTCTTTTCTTACCTCAAAGAGGTTCTCAGATTCGAAAGCGTATACACAAGGAATTCCGTAAAGCTTTCCACCAATTCTTCCGCAATCAAGATACTGTGCCATATCTCCTGAATAGATATCCTTGATGCCCTGGCCATCAGACTCGATAAGATCATCAAGTTCCATTACCTGTCCGTTAGCAACCAGATTACTTTCTGTTGTGTACCAGAAAGAGTTGAAAAGATCTACTGTGTTATCTCCACCTGTAAGCATAAGGTTGTACTGTGTCTGAATGTTGGCAAACTCAACACCTACAAGATCGATCTTTGCTCCAGCCTTCTCAACCAAGAGCTTGTTTACTGCATCCTCAATTGCCTGCTCATCTGTTGCAGGGAACATGATGTTATAAGCAACTCTGATTGTTGGAACATCACCTGTCTGTGCATCAGTTCCTGACTGTGCTGCATCCTGAGATGCTGCAGGCGCTGCCTGCTCTGATCCTGCGGATTCTGATCCTGAGCTTCCACAGCCAGCTATCATTCCTGAAACTGTTGTAAGCGCAAGGACTAAAGCCAATACCTTCTTCTTCATTATGTTTTCCCTCCTAAATGTGTCCCATTTTTCGTAAGATTTTTAATGGGTTTTCTCTTAACCTGAAAACATGGTAGCAAAATCGCAAACGGATTTTCTATCATTTTTCTGTTCTGGGTTGTCAGTTTTCTAACCTTTGGAAAAGCTTCATTATATAAATAAATTAAATATTTTATCGTCAAATATCAGTTAGCAGAAATCTGACAGTCCTAATCAGAAATCTTATAGTTTTGACAGGGCCCTAAATGTTAATCTTCATATTAAGCTGATAACAATGCTTAATCAGGAGGAAACCATGAAAAAGAAAAAAATAGCAATAAAAGACATACGTCGTTTTTCAGCACTGTATCTTATGTTGATACCCGGTATCATCTATCTGATCATCAACAACTACATGCCTATGGCAGGACTGGTTCTTGCCTTTAAAAAGGTAAATTATCAGATAGGTATATTCCAGAGTCCCTGGACGGGGCTTTCAAACTTCAAATACCTTTTCAGTACAAAGGATGCAGCTCAGTTCTTTAGAAATACCATCCTTTACAACCTGGCATTCATACTGCTTGGAAATCTTCTGGGACTTGTAGTTGCAATATCATTAGATTCCATTAAAAAGAAGTTTTTCCAGAAAGCAAGTCAGACTGTAATACTGTTCCCTTACCTTCTTTCAACGGTAATCGTAAGCTACATAGTATTTGCTATGCTCTCCGGAAAGAACGGTTTCATGAACATGACAATACTTCCGCTTTTCGGAATTGATCCTATAAGCTGGTACAATCAGCCAAAATACTGGCCTGTAATCCTTACCATCACATATCTGTGGATGAGCTTTGGATACAGCTCAATCCTTTACTACAGTACCTTGATCGGAATTGACAAATCACTTTATGAAGCTGCTGTAGTGGATGGAGCCGGTGTATGGGCTCAGATCAAATTCATAACAATCCCTGCCATGAAGACCACAGTTATCACACTGGTACTTATGGCCGTTGGACGTATCTGCTATTCAGACTTCGGACTCTTCTATCAGGTACCAATGAACAGCGGAATGCTTTACTCCACTACCCAGACAATCGATACCTACGTTTACCGAGGACTTTTGGAGCTTAACGATATAGGAAGATCCACAGCAGCAGGATTCCTGCAGTCAATCCTTGGTTTCATCTGTGTGGTAACAGCAAACTCAGTAGTCAGAAAGCTTGATGAAGAAAGCTCACTGTTCTGATAATCAACAAATACATTTTGGAGGTCTGAAATGATTCACGAAAATAAAGCCTTTAGGTTTTTTACAAACCTTATAATGATCATACTGGTATGCTCCTGTGTCATACCTTTCATAATTCTTGTAGCAAGCTCCTTCAGTTCCGAAGCAAGCCTTGCACAGTACGGCTACGGCCTGTTCCCAAAGGAATTCAGTTTTAAAGCCTATGAGTATATCGGTGGCGTTAAAAGCGATATTCTTCACGCATATCTCATGAGCTTCATGTACACTGCCATCGGAACAGTTGTCAATCTGGTGATAAGTCTTTTGTTTGCTTATCCCCTTTCCATTAAGGATCTTCCTGGAAGAAAGGTAATATCATTTTTCCTTTTCTTCACAATGCTCTTTAATGGTGGTTTCGTTCCAACTTACCTGATTTACTCAAAGATCTTTCATATAAATGATTCATTTGCAGCAATGGTAGTTCCTTATCTTCTCATGAATCCTTTCTTTGTTATCATGATCCGTACATACATGACAACAAATATTCCTACAGAAGTACTTGAGGCAGGAAGAATCGACGGCGCCGGAGAAGGAAAGCTTTTGTGGAAAGTAGTTCTTCCCATGTCAAAGCCTATCATCGGAACTGTTGCCCTCATGACAGCCATCGCTTACTGGAACAACTGGACAAACGGAATTTACTTCCTGACTGTAAGAAGAGATCTCTATGGAATCCAGAACTACTTAAATCAGGTTCTGTCAAACGTTCAGTTCCTTGCCACTCATTCAGCAGGATTTGTCAGCGTTGACGCCATCCCTAATGTCAGCATAAGAATGGCTCTTGCAGTAATAGCAGTCCTTCCTGTACTCATTGCATATCCTTTCTTCCAGAGGACCTTTGTTGCAGGAATCACAGTTGGTTCAGTCAAAGGATAATGACTTATGAAAAAGATTGAAAACAAATGCATGCTGATAACCTATCCCAACACCATCGGGAAAGATCTCAAGGAATTAAAAAGAAACGTCTCTGAATACTTTGGGGATGCCATAGGGGGAATACACATACTGCCCTTTTTCCCCTCCTCCGGCGACAGGGGCTTTGCTGTAATAGGCTACGACGAGGTTGACACTGCCTTCGGAACCTGGGAGGATATCGATGCTCTGGCAGATGATTATTTCTTAATGGCAGACTTCATGCTAAACCATGTATCAATCAGGAGCAATGAATTTAAGGATTACATGGAAAAGGGCGACGAGTCTGAATACAAGGACATGTTTATTGAGTGGGAAAAGTTCTGGCCAAATGGCGCTCCCACAGAAAAAGAGCTTGAGACCATTTATAAAAGAAAACCCGGCGGCCCCTACAAGGAATTTACACGTAAGGATGGAAAAACCGTCAGGTTATGGAATACTTTCTTTGAGGAGCAGATTGACATAAATCCTTATGCTGCTACCACTCAGAGATATTACGAAGATAACCTTTCAAGGATAGCATCCCACGTTCCGCTTATCAGGTATGATGCTTTTGCTTATACCTCAAAAAGGCCGGGAACCACCTGCTTTTTCGTGGAACCAGACATCTGGAACATACTTGATATCAGTATGTCTCCTCTTCGCAAGTATGGAACAGAAATGCTCCCTGAGATACATGAGAATTACCACATTCAGCTGAAGATGGCTGAGCACGGATACTGGGTTTATGACTTTGCACTTCCAATGTTGCTTCTTCACGGATTGAAAACAGGCAGGACAGACAGGCTGATACACTGGCTTAATATCTGTCCAAGGAAACAGTTCACCACCCTTGATACCCACGACGGAATAGGCGTTGTGGACGTGGCAGGTCTTCTTACTGACGAAGAGATCGATGTTGTAAGGGATGATGTTGACGACATTTTGAAGGATATAAAACCTTTCTTCAAATTTCCAATGACCATTACAAAGGATGATGGAAAGGCAAGACAGTACCAGCTTAGCAGCACCTACTACTCTGCTCTTAGATGCAACGACGATGCCTATCTTCTTGCAAGGGCCGTACAGTTCTTTACTCCTGGAATCCCACAGGTATATTACGTAGGAATGCTTGCAGGAAAGAACGATGAGGAAGCCATAAAAAGAGGTGAGGAGCCAAGAAGCATCAACAGGCATACTTACACAGAGGCAGAGATCAAAGAAGCTGTAGAAAAGCCGGTTCTTAAAAAGCTCTATAAACTCATGAGTTTTAGAAACTCCTATGAAGCCTTTAATGGCGATATTACCGTAGGAGCTGATGATCAGGACGGAAAGCTTCGGATTACCTGGGCAAAGTCAGAACTTAGAACAACACTCATAGCCAATTTCAAGGATCTTTCCTTCAGGATCACTTACATCGACGAAAACACAGGAGAAGAAAAAGATGTCAATCTTGAATTATAATTTTGAAAGCCAGTACCTGTCAGGTAGTACTCAGATTTCAGTTATTCTTCCTGACAAAACCAGAGACAAGACCCCTTCAGAGTTTTATGGAAGCGGAAAAAAATACCCTGTTCTCTGGCTTTTGCACGGAACCTTTGGTGACAACACCGACTGGGTCAGAAGGACAAATATTGAATTATATGCATCACGAAAGAATCTTATTGTAGTAATGCCCTCTGCCCTTAATTCCAACTATTCAAACTGGCCTAAGATGATGATGGGTTACAATATGTATGACTATCTGGTAAAAGAGCTTATGCCCCTTATCTACGGCTGGTTCCCTGCTTCAAGCGATCCAAAAGATAATTTCATAGCAGGCCTGTCCATGGGCGGACGCGGCACCATCAAATTTGCTGTAAACTTCCCGGAGCTGTTTAATGCTGCTGCTGTTCTCTCAGCTGCTCCTGTTGATTTTAGCGAACTCAAAGATCATGATGATGAGAATCCTTTCATGAGCCTTGATGACGAACGAATGCAGACTACTATAGCTAATGCCGGAGGTCTTGAAGCTTACGTAAACGGCGAAGAAAATGTATGGCGTATCATAGATAAATCCGTAAAAAGCGGCAAAAAGCTTCCAAGGCTTATGTTTGGCTGTGGAGAAGCCGATAGCCTTTTATACGGCTCCTACTTAAAGTTCCGTAAGCACTGCGATGAGATCGGGCTTAAAGCTGACTGGTTCCACCTTCCGGGCTACAAGCACGAGTGGGCATTCTGGGACCTTGCAATACAGCATGCCCTTGATTTCTTTGAACTTCCTGACGATGGCGGAAATCCCTTCTAAAAAGGGTCTAAAATATAGCGGAGGATAATGACATGAACCAATATATCTTTGAACCGGTTAAGCCGGTGGTAGAAACAAAGTTCGGAAAACTGCGGGGCGTCACCTACGGTGATGTAAATATCTTTATGGGGGTCAAATATGCAAAGGCTAAGCGCTTCCAAATGCCCAAGGAGCAGGAAAGCTGGGAGGGAATAAGAAACGCATACACCTACGGTCCGGTAGCTCCATTGATGATGCCTGACAATCCACCCTCCTATTACAGAGGACTCCATATGTCACAAAAGCATGGTGAAGATTGTCAGAATCTCAATATATGGGCTCCCAAGACCTTAAATGGTGAGAAAAAGCCTGTATTTGTCTGGATTCACGGCGGCGGATACTTTGGAGGAAACGCTCTTGAGGAGTATTCCTTTGACGGCTTTAATATGGCACACAACAGTGATGTGGTCTTTGTATCCATCAATCACCGTCTAAACATCCTGGCACACCTTAATCTTGCCGATTATGGCGATGAGTTCAAAAACTCAGTTAATGTGGGAATTGCAGACCTTGTAGCTGCCATGAAATGGATCCACGAAAACATCTCTGCTTTTGGCGGAGATCCAGAAAATGTTACAATCTGTGGTCACTCCGGCGGTGGCGGAAAGGTTCAGTGTCTTTACCAGATCGAAGAGGCTGCGCCTTACTTCCAGAGAGGTATGGTCCTTAGTGGCTCCATGACCAATGACATGACTGATACCCAGGAGAGCAGCCGTACAGCTGCCAAGGAAATCCTGGATGTACTTGGAATCACCAAAGAGAACATTGAAAAGATATATGAAGTATCCTACGAAGAGCTTGTAGGCGCCTACAAGAAGGTTGCAAAGAAGCTGTCAGACTCAGGTGTTATGGTGAAATGGTCCCCTGTAAAAGACGATTATTTCATGGGCTTCCCTCTTGATGTAGGATTTATGCCCTGGTCTTCAAATAAGCCACTGCTCTTTGGTTCCACCATTGGAGAGTTTCTTATTGGCCAGGTTCCCGGAGACAAAAAAGCAGCTATGAGTGATGATGAAAAGAATGCCTTCATCAAAGAGCGTTACGGCGACAAGGCAGATGAGCTTATAGCTCTTTTCCGCAAGGCATATCCTGATCACGACTCCTTTGATCTTAGCTGCATGGATACAATGGTCAGAGTTCCTACAATGGACACTGCCCTCCTTCATTCAAAGAATGGCCTAAATAATACCTACATTTACATTGCCTCCTATAATCCTCCCGAGGATGAATATGTTCCTATGTGGCATGGCGGCGATGTGTGCTACATTCTTCAGACTGAAGACAAAGTATTTGTTCTTAACGAGGCAGTATATGGTCAGAAGCTGGCACAGGCCTTCAGTGCAATGACCATAAACTATGTAAAGACAGGTGATCCAAATAACAAATATCTTCCTGAATGGAAGAATGTAACTGAAGATCAGCGATATACAATGATTTTTGATAGACAGTTTAGATGCGAAAAAGACCACGACACAGAATTGATGTCAGTACTTGATAAGATTGCTCCTAAATTTGTCCTGGATTTTTCAAAGATGTTTCGTGATTGATCCAAATACTTGTAAATAAAAACAGGGGGGACCGAAAGGTCCACCCTGTTCTATCTTATACTTCCTCTACGTAATTCACATATTCCTGATCCCTTAAAAGATTTAGGACATCGTTGTGATCTCTCTTTTTATCAAGCTCAAGATCCAATAGGAGTCCCGTATCTGCCGGGACAATTGTCTTTTCCTTGCTCTTGGTCATACTGAGAATGGTAAAGCCCTCATCCTGAACAAATCTGCTGAGTTTGCCTACTCCCCGGTTCTTGTTGACCTCAATGTAGATGCTCATATATTTGCTATTTCCCTCGACTTTATTGCTGAGCTGCAATAGCAATATATTGGAAAAGCCAACCATAATAAGACAGACGCAGCCTATCTCAAGATATCCTGCGCCGATAGCCATTCCCATACAGGAGGTTACCCATAAGGTTGCTGCAGTGGAAAGACCCTTGATCTGCTTCCTTCCTGTAACCAGGATAGTTCCTGCCCCAAGAAAGCCTATACCGCTGACTACCCCGGCGGGAATCCTGCTGACATCTGCATTCATCCCCGGAAGAAGGGCCAGATATATATTCAGGGCTGTTGCAGAGGCAGAGCCAAGGCTCACCAGAGCATGGGTTTTTATTCCTGCGCTATGATGCTTTATGATCCTCTCCCAGCCTACAAGTCCGCCAAAAATAGTGGCTATTACAAGCCTTATTCCCACAGCCACATCGCTGGTACCCTGAAGAAAATTTATCACCTGTGTTATGCTCATAAGCTATCCCCTCAAAAAATCTCAGGCAAAAAACATTTCCTTTTTAACAAACTTCTCCTTAAGCTCTTTCTTGGAAACCATAGGTGACAGATAGTTGCCACAGATTATCTCCACAGGCATATCCTTTACACAGTCGTAGAGTTCTTTATTATCAACTCCGATAAGAACCACGATCTTCCCAAGCTCTTTTACCATGGAGATACGGTTCTTGATCAGGATCTCCGCCTGTTCTCTGTCACTTTCTTCATACTGACGTCTTACATTTATGACAATGCCAATGAACTTGTTTATGATTTCCGGTGAAAGCCCCGGGAAACCTGCATCATGGATAGCAAGGAAAAAGTACATTCCCTTTTCACGGAGAGCCTCCAGCATTGTCTCAAGTACTCCCTGAGCCTGGATGGCTATGGTGTCACTTATAGAGAAAATGATCAGTGAATGATCGATCTCATATTTATCAATACAGTAGTTTATCTTATCGATCAGGTCATGCTTAAGCACCTGTACAGACATGACATGAACGATAAATGCCTTTATATCAAGCTGTTCTCTTACTACAGCTTCACTGGCAAAAGCGAATACCGACTCAAGCATCCTGTACTGCATCTCTTCCACAAAGCCTGTCTCATCAGCAACTACCATGAAATCAGCAAAGCTTATCTCTCCAAGCCCCGGATCATTTAAAGTAAGAAGTGCTTCCGTAGAATAGATCACATGATTCTTCTTGTCATAAGCCGGCTGGTATTTCACCTCAAAGCTGTCGCCGTTAAGACCTCTTACTATAGAATTTTCTATTTCAACCTTCTTCAGAAGGAAATCCAGGTCGTGTCCTCTTAGAATTAATTTTTCTGTATCATCAAGCTCCGTATCACCCATGAGGAGAATATCGTTTACTGTCTGAAACTCCTCAGGACATCTTCCACAGAGAACTTTAGCGTTAACCCTGGCAATTCCAAGAGTTCTGCTAAAAGACTTCTCGTATACTTCTTCCATGATGGCCAGTATCCTGTCTACATCCGACTTCGTAGCCTCAGGACATAAAGTATAGAAAATACCTCCGGTAGTTCTGTAGGTTTCATATCTGCCATCAAGGCTCCTCAAAAACTCAGCAGTCTTGAACATAATATTATCATAGGTATCGCTTCCCATGAGTCTTCTGTAGTTCTCGGCGTTATCAATCCTGCAACAGATTATGTAGAAATGTCTGCCATACTCAATATAACTGTTAAGATCATGCATAAGCGCTGACCTGTTGTTGGCATGGGTCTTGTAATCCAGCCTGTAGTCATCTCTTTCTATCATGATCATGATGCCCATAAGTCCAAGGGCCTCAGCCATCAGCTCACAAACTATCTTTGGATATAACATCTGCACCAAAGTACCAGCAAGCGAAAGAAGCAGGAAATAAAACATGGCAACCTTCTGAAGCTGATTCATGGTATGCCAGTACCGAAGCAGCAGAATAACACACATAGCTACATATATAGCGCTTATTGTATATGCTACATATACACCTTTTCCTCTGGTATAAAACTGATGGCTTGCCTGGGCATAAATGAAATTAGTCCAGGGATTTGAAAGCACACCCAATTCCAATAAAAGGAAGGGCATAATAACAAGAGTTAAAGATTTTCTGGTGAACTTGTGGAACACATCACATACGATTGTAATGTATATGGCAAGAACAGGTGTAAATGCCATATGAGTCAGATAATAAACAAATTTGCATGCATAGGTAACTATGTCTTTTGCCCGTTCCGATACCCCCGAATTAGAGATCAGCGTGGAAATAACACCTGTACAGCAGTCGATGACAGTAAGAACTAAAAGCACGATAAAAAGACGGCCTCGAAGCCTCTTTCTGTTATAGCTTCGCATAACCGTCATATAGAAAATGCATGTTACACAGATCATTACCGCCGCAATCCTAAAGGATAGGCCTCCAATAGGGGATGGACTTAACATGGCTATTTCCTCGACTTAAAGAACTTATCTAAAGTAGTCAGCAGTTTATCCTTTGAAATGGATTTTAAGAGATAATCTGCAGGCTTCAATGAGATCACGTTAGTAACGCTTCCTCTGTCATTCTTTCCAGTAAGAAACATTACCGGGGTAGAGCTTGAGAAGGACTCACTCCTTAGCATTTCCATAACCTTTGGCCCATCAAGGACCGGCATATCATAATCAAGAAGAATAAGATCTGCCTTATTAGTAGCAAGCCAGGCCACTGCCTGAGTTCCGGAGTTAGCCATTCCGACTCTGTAAGTATCTTTTAACCACTCTCTTATCATCTGAAGGTAAGTAGGATCATCATCCACGATCAAGATGCACTTTCTCCTCTGCTGCTCAAACTCGTCGTCCATGACATGCTCGACCTTTGATAAAAGATCTGACATTTCAAGAGGCCTTGTCACTTCAAATGCCATATCTTCCTTGGGAATATACTGATGGATAAGATCAAAAGCATCCTTATCTCCTATAGCCATCACCAGCATATTCTCTTCCACGCACAGATCCTTAAAGTAGACCATGGCATCCCTGTGGTCCTCAAAGTCTTCATCAGTGTAAAGAAGAATAAGATTTATATCCTTGGACTTGGCACTGAGATCAGCAATGGAATAGGTAGAATCCACCACTTCATATTTGGCATTTTTGAGCGCATTTTTAATAGCGTTTACCAAAAACGTCTCTGTATTTCTTACAAGCAATATCTTTTTCTCAAACAACATATCACTTCTCCTGTGCACTGATGCCTTCATTTGCAAGAGTCGTTATTTCATCCCACTGAAGCTTATACGCCATCTCACCGATCCTTCTGGTGATCTTATGATCCTTCTCAGGAAGGTTGTACTTCTTCAGTGAATCAAGAATAAACGTAAGTGTATCGTAATCAAGGCTCTTACTTACCTCAATAATACTCTGATATGCGTCCATAAGCTGAGCTGGAGAGATATCCTCTTTTACCTCTTCTTCAACTTCTACTCCGGCAATTTCCGGAATCTTCGAAAGTGTCTCCTTGATGGTTCCGAAAAGAGCCATCAGCTCACCTTGACGTGCTCTTATCTTATCTATGTCGTTGTCATTTCCTGCTGCCTCCATTTCCGCTGCAAGGGCCGACAACTCTTTTGCTCCTATGGTACGGCTGGTGCTCTTAAGAGAATGAACATAGCTGGTGTAGTCCTTCCAATTCTCTTCTTCAAAGGCGGTCACAATGTTGGACTCTGTCATAGGTGCAGACTCATAGTAAACCTTCAGTATACTCAGGTAACTATCCTTAGTTCCGCAGTTCTTAAGTCCCTCGTCCACGTCAATCATTTCAAGACTGCTCATCCAGTCGAAGCTGTCAGATGTTTCTTCCGCAGGCGCTTCATTTATAGGAGCTTCACCACCCTGGGAGGAAAGAATAACCTTTTCCTTTGGAAGGAACTTAATAAGTGTCTCTTCAAGCTTGTCGCTCTCTACAGGCTTACTAAGGTAATCATCAAAACCTTCCCTAATGAAATTCTCTTTTGCTCCGGAAATAGCATTAGCAGTAAGAACGATAACCGGGGTGTTCTTATTAGGACTTTCTGTGTCCTTCTTGATCTCATCCAGAGTCTCAATACCATCCATTCCCGGCATTCTGTAATCCAGGAAGATGATGTCATATTTCTTTTTATGCTGCTTCTCGATACATTCCTGTCCGCTTCTTGCAGAATCCACCTGCACCTGAGTAGGCTTTAAGAGCTCTGTGATTACCACATGGTTCATTGGCGTATCATCTACTACCAAAAGCTGAGCCTCAGGAGCTATGAGTTTTTCTTTATACTCTTTCCTGTCTCTGCTGACGCCTGTCATTCTGCTCCTGAAATCTCCAATAGGAGTATCGCTGACTATGCGCTGTGGAAGCATAACAGTAAAGGTTGATCCTTCGCCATACTCACTTTCAACCATAATGGATCCGCCCATAAGGTCAATAAGTGAACTTGTGATGGCAAGTCCCAGGCCGCTTCCTTCGACGGTCTTATTCTTATCAATGTCCAGTCTCTTAAACTTCTCAAACAGGCTCGCCTTGTCTTCTTCTTTGATACCTGTTCCTGTATCTATTACATCGATCTTGAGGATTATCCTCTCGCCAAACTCCCTGCTTCCGGTTACCTGAAGTGTTACACAGCCTTCGGTGGTGTACTTGACCGCGTTGTTCAGGATGTTGACCATGATCTGACGGATACGCATCTCATCGCCAAAGAGCTTATCCGGAAGGTCCTGGGCAATCTTGAATTCAAAGCCAAGGGATTTCTGCTCTGCCTTGATATGAACCATGTTATAGACATCATTAAGAACCGAGCTAAGATCATACTCCACCTCGTTGATCTCCATGGAACCTGCCTCGATCTTAGAGAAGTCAAGGATATCGTTGATAAGGGACAAAAGAGTTCTTCCCGCCCCTTCAATGTTTCTGGCATACTCAAGGATCTTGTTGTCCTTACACTCCCTTAAGATTACTTCGTTCATGCCAAGGACAGCATTGATAGGAGTTCTGATCTCATGGGACATATTTGCAAGGAAATTACTCTTTGCTTCGTTGGCAGCTCTCGCTCTTCTCTCCTCCATTCGCGCAAGCTCAGTAGCACGAAGGATAGCAATAAACTCGTTCTTGCTGACAGCTTCTGAGAAGTAAGCGCCCTTGACATAATCTGCCTTTACGCCGGCCGTTCTCTCTAAAAGTTCATGGGAATCAACCTTGTTGATAACAATCTTTCTTCCCATCTGATTCATCATCTTAAGTCTGTTTTCAAGAATGATCTTGCTCTGCATATGTCTTCCCGCATTGACAAGAAGAGATGAATCAATCTTTACGCCCTCAAAAACAAGAGTTGAAGCTGACTGCATGTTAAAGAAGCCCGATCCAAACTCATCCATAAAGAAACGGACTCCATCACTTTCCAGCTCATGCATTACATTACCAAGGATATCCTGGTCTGTAGCAGCTGAATATTCAGTAATATCAAATACAACCCTTTCAGGCTTTATTGTGTACTTGGATAAAAGAGATCTCACCCTGGTGGTAAAGTCTGACTTAATAAGCTGAAGGGATGACAGACCAATCTCCATGAACTCCAATCCCATCTCCTCAGTAATTCCGCCACCAAGGAAGTAGCAGGCCTCATCGATTATGAACCATCCCAGTTCCTCGATCATACCTGTTTCTTCTGCAATTGGAAGGAACTCAGAAGGAGCGATCTCGCCCATTTCGTAGTCGTTAAACTTAAGTACAGCCTGAGCACCACAGATAGCATGATCCTTCATGGTATAGATGGGCTCGTAGTAAACCTTGAATGCCTTATTGGCAATACCTCTTCTTACCGCCTTTTCTACTTCTGCACGCCTCAAAAGGAAATCCAGATCATGCTCTGAAAGTACAGTATCTGATTCTCTGTCAACAGCAGAGTCGGACATGAATAAGAGATTATCCAGACTGCCAAACTGTTCAGGACATTGAGCCTGCATAATAAGGGTCTTTAGAAGCACCTTATTGTCGCCCAATACCCATTCTTCTCTGAAACGGTCAAGAATCTTTTCTGAAACACTGTCAGCCAGATCCTTCTCCACATCAGGAAAGATGATCATAAAGCAGTCATTTCCTACCCTGTAAACATCAAGCTTTGGATGAAGGCTCTCAACATAAGTAACGATCTCGGAAAGGATCTTTTCAAAGGTCTCATAACCGGTTATCTTTCTATAGACATCTGAATTTAACAGTCTTATACAAATGGTAAAGAATTTTCTGCCATACTTAAAATAGCTTGCTACATCAGCAGAAAATGCGCTTCTGTTGAAGGCAGTAGTGCCCATATCATGCCTGTCGTCATCATTTTCAACAACTATCATAAGTCCCATAAGACCTATGGCTTCACACAAAAGCTCACACTTTATCTCTATGAAGACCATCTGAATGAGAGTTCCGGCAATGATGATCACGAAGAAGTAAACCAGCGCTATCTTCTTAAGGCCATTTAAAGTATTCCAGTAAAGGAACAGCGCTACTATAGCAAAAAGCACATAGAAAGCAGCCTGGAAATAAGCCAGGTATGCTCCCCATCCTCTGTGGAAACTAATATCTGCGTCATAACGATAGAAGAAGTGTGTTAATGGATTTGTCAGAACCAGAAGTTCAAGAATATAAAAAGGCAGAACAATATAGAATTGAGCTTTCTTGGAAAACCTGTAAGAAACATTACAAACAAGACAGATGTATAGTGCAAAGAATGGCGCTATAGCAAAGTGTGTAATGTAGTACAAAAACTGAAGCACATTAAACAGAGCGAGCTTTAGATCATTACTCAGCCCACTTTTTCCGAGGGGTTCAGACATCATCACCACTATAGAATCGATGATGACTATTATGATGAATGTGAGAAAAAGCTTGTTCTTTAATCTTACTTTTTTTCGCATTACCAATGTATAGAACAGACAGGTAACAGCAATTATGAGCGAAGCAAGATTAAAGGTTAAGCTACCGTTAGGATCAAACATAGATTACCCTCAAGGCATCCGTCCAAACATCCTCTTTACGCAGGAATAAGATCACGATACCATCTAAGTGCCCCAAGGTATGCATTGTATACATTGTCCATGTCAATATTTTCAAGCACAAGTATTCTGGAAATTTCTTCCCAGTCTGCATCCTCATAACGTTTAATAAAGTGAAGGACTTTAGCAAAATCTCCCTGATTGTTAAGGAGTGCTTCTTTGACATTTTTGGAAACCTGAACCATCTCAAGAGATTCCTCCATTGTCTTTCCAAGCATGATATCCAGAGCTGAGAAAAGTCCCATGATAAACAGCTCAGGAGCCTGTATGCCAAGTTCAAAATCATTTGCCAGGTTCTCAGCAAACTTAGCCCTTATCATTACAAGCCTTACTATCTCACTTGGTTTATCAGCACACAGCTCTTTTGTTACAGCTGTGTTGATCCATCTCTTCAGCTCCTTCTGTCCCAGCATGGCTGCTGCGTGACGAATGGATGTGATCTCGGAATTAAGAGCCATTCTGTTAACGATCTCCAAAAGAGATATTACAAGAGCCGGGTCTTTTCCGATAACATCGGCAGCATCGGTCAGATCGTAGTCAGGCGCATTTACCACATTTAAAAGCTCTATGTAGTTGACCTTCAGAGGGCTGACGTCTGTCTCAGACTCCATGATAGGCATTCTGAAAAATGATCCCTCATAAAGATCATAGCCGCCGTCTGCAACAAGCTCATCATAATCTTCCTGGGTATCAACGTTAACAGCGCACAGCTTGATTCCCGGATACTGTTTGCTGAAATAAATCTTAGCCTTTGAAATATCAATCTTAACATGGTCAAGAAGGATATAACTGCAACACTTCAAAATCTCTCTGTATTCCTCGAAGCTGTTTATTGGAAGCTTACGGATAGCCAGCTTGTAGCCCTGCTCCTTAAGCTCTTTTACCCTCTTAATGTAATTGTCTTCAGCTAAAATGGTATTATCCATGAGCAGTACAACCTTGTCCGGTGGGACTGTGCACTGCAAAGAAATTTCTGCGAAGATAGAAAACTGGTTTACGGGAACGAAGACTTCCTTTCCGCCAGATAACGTCGAGACGCCCATACTGCTGACAACCTCTAGCTCATGAACTGTACCGGCACCATCAAACCTGGCGCCTCCGGCATAGCTGGGGTTAAGGAAGAGATTTTCTTTACGGGCAAAAACAGAATACGCGCATACTGTCATTTTGTCATCAAAAAGAGGTATCAACGTAGCAAGCATACATTTCTCCTTTCAGCAACTATAAAAGGGCAAAATCCCACTCACTTATATTGTACCTCTTAATTATGGTAAAACAAATTATTTTTTTATAAAATTCCGAAGATAATGAGCCAAGCGTAGACTCAATCTTCCGTCGTTTTATCTATGATATATTTCGGCCTTCCCTTAACTTCCTCATAGATCTTGGAAATATAGAACCCTATTATGCCCAGGGCGAACATGATAAAGGATCCCGTAAAGCACTGCAAGATAATAACTGTCGTGAAGCCGTCCTGAGCATTGTGTCTGAAAAACTGTACCAGAGCCTCAATGCTTGCGCCAAGTCCCACCACAAAAACGATCAGTCCAAGAATGGTAACCACCTGCATAGGTGCTGAAGTGAATGAAGTAATGTTGGTAAGAGCATATTTGAAAAGAGCTCTGGTACTCCACTTGGAGGTTCCTGCTTCTCTTTCCCTTACCTCGTACTCCACCTCGGTAGACTTAAAACCTATCCAGGATGAAAGCGCCCTGAAAAAGGCATTCTTTTCATTCATATTGAGAAGGACGTTGATGGCCTTTCTATCAAGGAGCTTGAAATCAGAGGCTCTGGACATATCAAAGCCTACAGCGCTGCTCATTATTCCGTAGAAGCTTTTGGCAGCCAGCTTATGAAAAGAGCTCTCTCTTCCTCTGCTCTTCTTGACTCCCTCTACTATCTCGTAGCCCTGCTCCCAAAGCCTGTACATTTCCACAAGTTTTTCCGGTGGATGCTGAAGGTCACAGTCGATCACTGCGCAGCAGTCGCCCTTTGCCTCTGCTATACCTGCAAAGATAGCTGATTCCTTTCCGAAGTTTCTTGAAAAGCCGATCCCCTTTACACTGGGAATCAATTTGGACTGCTCAGATATCTTTTCCCAGGTACTATCCTTGGAACCATCATTAACAAAAATAAGCTCATGGTCTATACTTTCCGAGCTTAATATCTCATCTATAACCTTGGCAGTTTTGGGGATTATCTCCTCCTCGTTGTAGGCTGGAATAATTACTGAAAACACCCCTCAAGTGCTCCTTTCATGCTTGATTTAAGACAAAACCCATTATATCATAGAATAATAGGGTAAATCTACAAACTTCAAGATAGGGGGAACCATAAATGGCTCAGAATGAAATGTTAGCTATGATCCTGGCTGGTGGTCGTGGAAGCAGACTTAAAGATCTGACCACTAAAGTAGCCAAGCCGGCGGTTTTTTACGGCGGAAAATACAGGATCATCGACTTCCCACTGAGTAACTGCGCAAACAGCGGAATTGACGTTGTTGGTGTCCTTACCCAGTACGAATCAGTACTTCTAAACAGTTATGTTGCACAGGATGGCCGTTGGGGTCTCGACTCCAAGGACAGCGGTGTTTATGTATTAACTCCTCGTGAAAAGGCCGACGAAGGTCTTGATGTCTACAGAGGAACCGCAGATGCAATTTCACAGAACATCGATTTCATCGATAACTACGATCCGGAGTACCTTCTTATTCTTTCCGGAGATCACATTTACAAAATGAATTATGCCAAGATGCTGGATTACCACAAAGAGATGAAGGCAGACGCTACTATTGCTGTCCGCCCTGTTCCCATGCGTGAAGCCAGCCGTTTCGGTATCATGAATACCGATGGCAAGGGTCACATTGTAGAATTCGAAGAAAAGCCCGCAAAGCCAAAGAGCAATCTTGCTTCAATGGGTATCTATATTTTCAGCTGGAAGCAGCTTCGTAAGCTCCTTGTTGAGGATATGAAGGATCAAAATTCAGATCATGACTTTGGAAAGAACATTATCCCTCAGATGCTTTCAGAAAAGAAGAATCTCATAGCTTATGAGTTCAAGGGATACTGGAAGGATGTAGGAACCATCGACTCCCTCTGGGAAGCTAACATGGACCTTCTCGATCCAAAGAATCCATTAAACCTCAACGATTCTTCATGGCTCATCTATACAGAAGACATCTCCACCCTTCCTCAGTACATTGGCAAAGAAGCCAAGGTTAAGAAAGCCTACATCACACAGGGCGTAAGGGTTGAAGGAAATGTCACCAACTCAGTTCTGTTCACAGGCGCTGTTGTAGCTAAGGGTGCCAAAGTTACAGATTCAGTTCTTATGCCTGGTGCTGTTATTGAAGAAGGCGCTACTGTTACCAGAGCTCTTGTAGCTGAGAATGTCCGCATTGGCAAAAAGGCAAGAGTTGGTTCCAAGAACAGCGAAAATATAGAGCTTGTGGCAAAAAATATTAAAGGAGGTGCAAAGTAATGTCAGTTAAGGCTTTTGGAATAGTATCCTCCCCAGACCAGTCAATACATGTTGAGGGACTTCAGGACTACCGCCCTATCGGTGCTTTTTCATTCCTTGGAAGATTCCGTGTTATTGACTTCCCTATCTCAAACATGAGCAACAGCGATATCAACCGTATTCAGGTTTATGTTCGCACCCGTCCCAGATCCATCGCTGAGCACGTAGGATCAGGAAGACACTACAACATCAACTCAAAACGTGGTAAGATCCAGCTTCTCTTTTCCGAGAACTCATCTTCCCGTTCCATCTATAACAATGATATTTCTGCTTACATGGAGAACCTTGATATCATCCAGCGTATGCATCAGGATTACGTTATCATCGCTCCAAGTTATATGGTTTACAAGCAGGATTATCGCCAGCTCCTTGATGCACATGTTGCATCCGGCGCAGATGTTACACTTCTCTACCACAAGGTAGACAATGCCAGAGAGTACTTCAAGAACTGCTACACCATTTCAGTTAATAAGCAGAAGGGTGTTCAGTCAATTGAGAAGAACCTTGGTACAGCCAATTCCAAGAACATATTCATGGAAACCTACTGCATGAAGAGAGATGTCTTTGTAGAACTGGTTAAGGCTGCCAGCTGGACCTCCTCAGTTTACACACTTTCAGACATCGTAAACATCAAGTGCAAGGATATGGACGTAAGAGCTTATCAGCACAGAGGTTACTTTGCTACCCTCACCAGCTTGGAAGATTACTACAACGCTTCTATGGAGCTTTTGGATTACAACATCGCCAGCGATCTGTTCAGAGCAGAGTGGCCTATCTACACAAGGACTACAGACTCCTGTCCTACTCAGTACTTTGACAGCTCAAAGGTTACAGGTTCCTTCGTAAGTAACGGCTGTAACATCGAAGGAAACATTGATAACTCCATCATCGGTCGTAGCGTAGTTGTTAAGAAGGGGGCTGTTATCAAGAACTCCATCATAATGGCCTATGCTACCATTGAGGAAGGGGTTCACATTGAAAATGCCATCGTCGATAAGTGGGCACATATCATCCACGCCAAGAATATACGTGGTGAGGCAGATGCTCCGCTTTATATAAAACGACAGGATACACTGTAATCCTATACACATCGGCGTGATAACGGATTGCTCCACTGCGTTCTCGCAATCCTACGGACATTCGGAAATCGTGCCTTGCACTTTTTTCCTCATATCCGTTGTCGTCATAAAGTCAAAAAAGAGCGTACATGCAAGCATGTACGCTCTTTTCGACTTTTGACTCGTTATCACTTAAGTTTAAACTTACCAACGATCTCACCCAGTGTTCCTGCTATCTCTTCCTGCTTGCTGGACATATCATTTACATTGGATACTACATCAGCTGCAGCCATTACAGAATCATTTACTCTGCTGGACAGATCAGCTGTATCCTGTGTAGATTCTGCAATGTTCTGGATAGCCTTCGATACTTCTTCCATGGATGCTCTGATATTCTCAACCATCTGAGCAATGTTCTCTGAAGATCCTCCGAAGGAATCAGCATCTTCTCCATACTGTTTTGCCAGTCCAACGAACTTGTCGTAGTCAGGTGTAACAGTGTCTTTGATGAATCCAAGGAGTTCGCCGGATGAACTTGAAAGTGTTCCGAAAGCTTCCTGAACGCCGTCGATGGTATCTCTGATCTGCTCAACAGCCTCAGATGTGCTGCTGGCAAGTTTGTTGATCTCAGAAGCAACAACTGCGAAGCCCTTACCTGCATCTCCTGCTCTTGCAGCCTCGATTGAAGCATTAAGTGAAAGGAGGTTGATCTGGTCAGCTATCTCAGCAATTGTATCTGCCAGAGTTCCAATCTGATCAACGATCTTAGCCTTTTCATTGGCCTCAACGAGATCAGCCTCTCTCTGCTCAGCAATAGAAATAGCATAGTCATGAGCCTGTCTGGACTGTTTCTCAATATCTCTTGCTCTGGTCTTGATATCAGCAGCCTCAGCGCTGGTCTTTTCTGTCTCAGCAGCCAGCTGATGAACAGATGCATTAACTTCTTCAACGGATGCATTAACCTGCTCTGTAGCAGCTCCGGAAGACATCATAGCATCGTTTACACCTGAGATATTGCCCTGGATGCTGGTGAACTGGTTTGACAGTTCATTGGCCATGCTGGCAAGTCCTGTGGACGTCTCAGATACCTGAACTGATCCATCAGAGATCTTACTGATAACATCACGGTTACTCTCATACATGTTATTGAGGGAAGCAGACATCTGTCCAAGCTCATCCTCGTTCTTACTTACAATCTTATCAACTGTAAAGTCTCCACTTGCAAGTGATCCAGCAAATGCCTTAACATTGTTAATGCTCTTACTGATGCTCATTACAAATGCCCAAATGATAGCTGCGCCAATAAGAAGTGCTATTACACAGATGATAATGAGCTTTGTTGAAGCATTCTTAACAGGCTCCTCCAACTCGGAAATATTCATTCGGATTGCAAGGATCCAGTTTACGTCAGGTATAGTTACATATGTAAGAAGAATGTTTTCACCATTCTCCATGAATGCACCCATCTGAGGTTGTTCTGAAGAGTTTGCAAGCATATTCTGTCCTGCTGCAGCCAGTGCGGCATTATCATCTTCTGTGATCTTAACACCATTTTGCACCTTAGCATCATCAAGGCAGTAAATATATGTACCAGTTGAGTCGATGAGCATTGCAGTTCCTGTCTTTCCAACAGAAATATTTCTAACAAGGTCTTCCATATTGGAAAGTTCCATATCTACAGTTACACATCCAATGAATGTGCCGTTATCATAGATAGGAGCAGAGCAACTGGCCATAATAGTTCCTGATGTAGGATCATAATATGGATTTGTCATCAGCGCCTGGCCCTCACCAAGAGCTTTGGCGTTGGTATAGTACTCCTGGTTAAAGTAATCATACTCAGCATTACTGTAATCCCAGGTTTCTACAATCTGTCCGCCATCCTTATACCAGTATGGTCCTATGTACATTTCATCTTTATTGAAAGTATAGGGTTCAAACCAGATACCTGATCCCAGAACGGAATCACTATTTGAAATGATCTTGCTGATGGTTCCCTTATAGCTGTCCATGGTTACAAACTGATATGACGTCGATATCATTTCAGCTATGTCTACACATGAAGTTCTTACGCTCTCCAGGGTACCATCAACCTTGTTGGCATTTGCCAGTGCAGCCTGATTCATCGTATCCGTGTTGGCAGTCTGAATTTCAGTGCTGATCTGATTAGCTGCCACATAGGTCAAAAGGATCATGGCAATAGCCATAATCGGCAGGATACAAAGGAGCATCTTTACTCGCAAGCTCAATTTTCTCATCTGATCACCTCTCCTAAAATAAATTGTTTACTCAATGACTGTAATTATTATTAATATTCAGACATCATCTTTATTGTACTATATTTCGGCATGAATCAATCTAAAAAAAGTATAAAATAAGTTAATATTAAATAAATGTGGTTTAATGTTTATCAATATTTAATATTCTAGTTTACGTTTTTTCCTTCTGTGCTGTGTTAAAATTATTCTGTATCTATTCTTACTAATAGAAAGGAAGAACTGTATGAACGCTGAACAATACAAAAGAGCCAATAACAGCAGTTTCTATGTTACCCTTGTTATTCTTATATCCGGAATGCTGATGACATTTTTTTCCATGGTCACAAATGGTATTACCCCGGGAAGAATAGTTATCATTGTAGCTGCAATAGTAGCCGGCTTAATGATAACAGTAGGAAACTTCAAATTCAGTACTGTAAAAAAGGGTTCCATAATCATTATGGGCGGTGCTACTATCTTCTATTTCATACTCCTTTTGGCCGAGGATAACATCGCATACTTTGCATTCGGACTTCCCATTTTGATCTGTTCTATCATTTATCTGAATGTAAAGCTTTGTAAGAGCGGAATTGCAGCCATCATACTTTCCTATACAATTACCTGTATAAAGACCTATGTCATTACAGGGACTCTGGACATGTCTCATGTACCTGCGTTTGTGACACTGGCTCTTGCTTTCATAGCTTGCCTTTATACAGTAACTCTTTTAACAAGGTTCAACACTGAAAATAATGAAGTGATCACCAAGAATGCAGAGCAAACCCTCGAAACAGGAAATGCCATGGCTGATATAGCTAATACCATTACCGACCTGTTCAATGAGTCTCAGGAAGAAATGGTTGCCCTCCAGCAGATCATGGCTGCCCAGCACTCCGGAATGCAGGACATTGCCAGCAGTATGGAGAGTACAGCTCAGGCAGTTACGATACAGGCTCAAAGAGTTCAGCAGATTCAGGAAGAGACCTCTGCTACAGAGCAGCATAGAAAAGAAATGACAAAAGCTTCTGAGAACGCTCAGAAAACAGTTCAGGAAGGTGTACAGGTTATCGGAGACCTTAAAGCAAAATCTCAGGATGTTGCCAGAACCAGCCAGGTAACTGTAGAAACCACTCAGGCTGTTATCAACAAGGTTGAAGAAGTTCAGAAGATCGTTGGTTCTATTATGTCCATATCAAAGCAGACAAACCTTCTTGCCCTTAATGCCAGCATTGAGGCAGCTAGAGCCGGTGATGCAGGAAAAGGATTCGCCGTTGTTGCTAACGATGTCCGTGAGCTTGCAGCTGAAACCAATACCGCTTCCACTGAGATCACAAGTATTATCAACGAACTTACTGAGGATGTTCAGAAAGCCATGGCTAGTATCGATGATACCGTTGCTTCTGTTTCTGAACAGAACGAGATGATAGAATCCGTTGGCGAGAACTTTGACAGCATCAATGATAACGTTACAGAGATGCTCTCACGCTTTGCTGAAATTGGTGAAGGTATGAAGTCCATTGCCGCTTCTACTACCGAGATCAACGACAGTATTTCCAATCTTTCAGCTACCAGTGAAGAGGTTGCTTCCCTTTCAAATGAGGGTGTTAAGTCCTCCGACGATGCTGTTGAAAAATTCGGAGAATTTAAGACAATTCTCGGTAACATTTTCCAGCAGGCTAACAAACTTAAAGATATGCAGGAATAATAATACAATAGAAAATATGATTTTTTATCCCGGAGGCAGTCCTGTCTCCGGGTTTTTTATGGCCCTACGGAATAAATTTTCGAAATTTTTAATACTTTTATGTAATTTATTTGCATAAAAGTACGATATAATAGTTAGTAGTAGAGAACATCTGCTTCTAAGTTTTTTTACAATTTATGAAAGGAGGAAGAAAGGGTATGACAGCAACATGTGATGTCAAAATGGAAGTAATGGACTGCATTCTCCATGATTGTGAAAATGAATATTATCCCGATCCTGAGAAAGTAGCTCATATTACCGGTCTGCCATTGGGGGTAGTTTTTGATTTTCTTATCGAACTGAAAAACCAGGGTCGTCTCGGCAAGCACTGATAACTTGCTCTCAAATAGAATGGAGAATAAAATGCAAGACTCAAACCAGTATTAAAGGTCCTATGCTAGATACAGCATAGGACCTTTTCTTATCTTCTATTTAGTTTTAAATTTTTTACAACATCTCTACAGGCTCATGTGAAAAGTCTGCTTTTCCGTCGTTATAAAGCTTCCTGACAAACTCAATGGCTCTCTGCCCCGATTCCTCGATCGGCACGTTCTGGCTATAGATGTACTCAATCTTATCCCCACTTGTCAGAACGAAATTGATCTGAGTTCCGATGATCTTTCCATCACCAACGTCCATAGGTTTAACCTCAACAGAGCTAACTTCTTTCAATACACCCTCATTAAAAAGAACTACCATCGATTAACCTCCTGTCAAAAAGTTGTATTTCTTTTATTCTATCACTAATTAATTGTTATTGCGATATTCTTTGGCTAATAGGCTATTTTATGCTATACTATCCATTGTGTTACGAGATTTGTAACAATTTAAATTAAGCTAATAAGGAACTAATATATCATGAATTATATAAAGAAATTTACCGCCGTAAGCCTTTCTATTCTTCTTGGTGCTTCTGCCCTGACAGGATGCGGAGCAAGCGATAAAAGTGCCGTAAAAGAGGCTTCTGAGGGCTTTATGGATGCTATCAAGAATAATGACAAGGACGGCATCAACACCTGGTCTGACAGTGAAGTTGCAAACGGATACTTTGTTTCCCTGTTTGATGCTGATTACCTGGAGGAGCAACTTCTTACAAGTCTTAACAATCCTACTCTGGAAGAGGATACCGTATCAAGACTTGATGACTTCTACAAAAAATATGAAGCTATGATGGAGGAATATGAAGTTACCGAGGTAACTGTAGGCAAGGATGGCACAGCCACGGCCCAGGTTACCATGAAGACAAGCTTCCCCTTCGATGTAGTTACCAGCGACGAAACCTCAGCAAAATTCAATGAGGCCTCTCAGACCTACAACAGTGAGAACCAGGACGAGCTGCTAAAGCTCAGTGAGGAACAGGGATCAGACGCGGCAGTTTCCAAAGCCTATAATGATCTTATCCTTATTGCAGTAGATACCTATGAAGAAGCAATGGATGCATCAGATTTTGTTGTATATAAGCTTGTACTTAACCTTGCTAAGAACGAAGAAACCGGTTCCTGGTATGTAACCAGCGTTCAGAGCTACGACAGCTCAGTTGCCGGCACAGGAGCTCCGGCTACCAATACCAACACATCCGCCACTGAAGTCAGCACTACAGACGTATCTGTTGAAAGCAACACGGAAGCTTCCAGCAACTAAATACCCTTTCTATTATATGATAAGAGCCAGACCTTTCGGCCTGGCTCTTTTATATTGCTTATATGCTTATTACTTGCCACCTGTAAGCTTGTTGATGAGGATCTTTCCTGCTCTCTTAGCAGCGTATGGTCCAACTGCCTTAAGCTTATCCTCTGATCTGTACATTGTGCTTGCTGCAGGCATATCTCTTGTAAGGTGGATAGCGTCAAATTCACACTTGGTTGTGCAAAGTCCGCATCCGATACAACGGTTCTCATCAACTGTTGTAGCACCACAGCCAAGGCATCTGGCAGCCTCAGTCTTAACCTGCTCCTCTGTGAAGGTAAGACGAAGATCCTCGAAGGTATCCTTAGCAACTCCTGCCTTCTTTCCAGGAATCTGTCTCTTGGCGTTATCAAAGCCCTCAACAAGGATATCATCCTTATCAAGCTCGATGAACTCTCTTCTGTCACGGGCAAGATCAAGTCTGTTTCCTTTGTGTACGAAACGGTTGATGGAAACAAATCCTTCTCTTCCGCCTGCGATAGCGTCGATAGCAAATCTGGCACCTGTAAATACATCACCGCCTACGAAGATATCAGGCTCAGCTGTCTGTCTTGTAAGAGCGTCAGCCTTTGCTGTACCATTGCGGTTAATCTCTACCTTTGTTCCCTTGAGAAGGTCTCCCCACTGAACTGACTGTCCGATTGAAAGAAGGAGGTTCTCACATGGAATCTCGATTGTATCATTCTCATCATACTGTGGTGAGAATCTGTGCTCTGAATCAAATACGCTTGTGCATCTCTTGAAGATAACAGCCTTAACGTGACCATTCTCAACTACTACTTCCTTAGGTCCCCAGCCGTTCTTAACCTCGATGCCTTCTTCTACAGCCTCTTCTACTTCGTCCTTAGCTGCAGGCATTTCTTTCTCGCTCTCAAGGCAGAGCATTGTAACCTTAGAAGCACCAGCTCTTACTGCTGTTCTTGCAACGTCGATAGCAACATTACCACCACCGATTACTACTGTATCACCATTAAGCTTAATTGAATGATCCTGATTGATGTTACGAAGGAAATCAACACCTGTCTGAACGCCCTCAGCATCCTCTCCTGGAACGCCTGCAAGTCTTCCGCCCTGCATACCGATAGCAACGAAGAATGCCTTGTAGCCCTGATCACGAAGTTCCTGGATAGTAACGTCCTTACCAACCTCTATTCCGCACTTGAACTCTACGCCCATCTGACGGATTACATCAATCTCAGCCTCAATAATATCTTTCTCAAGACGATAGCTTGGAATACCATTCATAAGCATTCCGCCGGCTCTCTTCTCTTTCTCAAATACTGTTACAGGATAGCCGTTCTCTCTGAGGAAGTATGCAGCTGAAAGACCAGCTGGGCCACCACCGATTACAGCAACCTTGTAGTCATCGCTCCACATTCCACCATCATGCTTCTCGCAAAGAGGAATGTATCTCTTGTCAGCCTTAAGGTCGAGAGATGCAATGAACTTCTTGATCTCATCGATAGCCAGAGGCTGATCGATAGTTCCTCTTGTACATGCATCCTCACAACGTCTGTTACATACAGCACCACAGATCATAGGGAATGGGTTATCAAGCTTGATGAGCTTAAGAGCATCTTCATATCTGCCCTCAGCAGCCATCTTGATATATCCCTGAACTGAAAGGTGAACAGGACAAGCTGTCTTACAAGGAGCTGTACCTGTCTCATAGCAGTTGATCTTGGCATCATCACGGTAGTTGTAGTTCCACTTCTCAGGGCCCCAGTTCTTTGCATCAGGAAGTTCAGTCTTAGGATATGTAACCTCTGTCTTGTCCTTCTTGCAAAGCTTCTGACCAAGCTTGGCTGCACCAACAGGGCAAACCTCTACGCACTTACCGCAGGCAACACACTTATCTTTTTCAACA
>CAMVRW010000002.1 GCA_947169985.1 uncultured Butyrivibrio sp.
ATGCTAAGATCACTGAGATCTACGAGGGTACATCTGAAGTTCAGAGAATGGTTATCTCTGGAGCACTGCTGAAGTAAAAGTAATCACCTGACGAGGTATTTCACGAGTCTGGTGTACTACTTTGTTCGGGCGAGTGCGTTTGCACGAGAGCCGAACTTCCTTATGAAAACATAGACAAAGGAGAAAATAAAATGAAAGTTGTAGTTTGCATTAAGCAGGTCCCTGATACAAAGGGCGGCGTTAAGTTCAAACCCGATGGAACATTGGATAGAGGTGCAATGCTTGCAATCATGAATCCTGATGACAAAGCAGGACTTGAGGCAGCACTTAAATTAAAAGATGAGTACGGCGCAGAGGTTACAGTTCTTACAATGGGACTTCCTAAGGCTGAGGCAGTTCTTCGTGAGGCTATGGCTATGGGCGCTGACAAGGCAGTTCTTGTAACAGACAGAGTTCTGGGCGGCGCTGATACATGGGCAACATCTTCAACAATTGCCGGTGCACTCAGAAACCTTGATTATGATCTCATTATCACAGGCCGTCAGGCTATTGATGGAGATACAGCTCAGGTTGGTCCTCAGATTTCTGAGCACCTTGGACTTCCTGTAATCTCTTACGCTGAAGAGATCAAGGTAGACGAGAAGGCTAAGAAGGTTGTTGTTAAGCGTCAGTTCGAGGATCGTTATCACATGGTTGAGGCTAAGATGCCTTGCCTTATCACAGCTCTTGCTGAGCTCGGCGAGCCTAGATACATGACACCAGGCGGAATCTTCGATGCATTTGAAAAGGACGTTACTGTTTGGGGAAGACCTGATCTTAAGGACGTTGACGATTCAAATCTTGGACTTAAGGGTTCACCTACACAGATCGCTAAGGCTTCTGACAAGGTTAAGAAGGGCCAGGGCGAGAAGGTTGCTCCTGATTCAGCAGATGAAGCAGTTGAGTACCTTGTAGGCAAGCTTACAGAGAAGCACGTTATCTGAGTGATATAGCAGACAGAAGTCAAAAAGGCATGTGCTTGCACAAATGACTTTTTGACCTCAGGATGCGAACATACATGAGGAAGTAGCACTATGGTGCGGATTCCGAGTGGATGTAGCATGACGAGAGTGAAGCGAAGTCATGCGTATATCACGGAGTAAAATATTTAATAGAACAAAGGAGAAGAGTCATGTCTTTAGAAGAATATAAAGGTGTATTTATATTTGCTCAGCAGGTAGATAATGAGCTTTCAAGTATCGCTCTTGAGCTTCTGGGCAAAGCAAAAGATCTTGCAAATGATCTTGATGAGAAAAAAGTAACAGCAGTTCTGCTTGGCGACAATGTTGGCGGCCTTGTAGATACACTTGCTGAGTACGGTGCAGACCGTGTAATCGTTGTTGATGATCCTGAGCTTAAGGATTACAGAACAGAGCCTTATACACATGCACTTGCATCTGTAATCAATGAGTACAAGCCTGAAATCCTTCTGGTTGGTGCTACAGCAATTGGCCGTGACCTTGGACCAAGAGTATCATCAAGAGTACACACAGGACTTACAGCTGACTGTACACAGCTGGATATCGGAGACTTCCCTCTTGAGCCTAAGGAAGGCGTAGAGCAGAAGCACAAACAGCTCCTTATGACACGTCCTGCATTTGGTGGTAACACTATTGCTACAATCGCTTGTCCTGACTTCCGTCCTCAGATGGCTACAGTTCGTCCGGGCGTTATGCAGAAGATTGCACCTGTTAAGGGCGCTAAGGCAGAGGTTGTAAATTACAATCCTGGTTTTGCTGAGAATGACTGCTACACAAAGATCCTTGAGATCGTTAAGGCTGTTTCAGAGGTTGAGGATATCCAGGAAGCTAAGATCCTTGTATCTGGCGGTCGTGGAGTTGGAAGCCCTGAGAACTTCAAGATCCTTGAGGACCTTGCTAAGGTTCTTCACGGAACAGTATCCTGCTCACGTGCAGTTGTTGATTCTGGCTGGAAGCCAAAGGATCTTCAGGTTGGTCAGACCGGTAAGACAGTAAGACCTAAGGTTTACTTTGCTATCGGTATTTCCGGAGCAATCCAGCACGTTGCTGGTATGGAAGAGTCAGATCTCATCATCGCTATTAACAAGGATGAGAACGCTCCTATCTTCGATGTAGCTGATTACGGCGTAGTAGGCGACCTCAACAAGATCGTTCCTGCACTTACAAAGAAGATTGAAGAGGCTCTTGCAGCTAAAGGTTGAGATAGAAATTAAATAAGATTTTCAGAGAGACACCGGTCCTTTGGCTGGTGTCTCTTTTCCTGTTATAATAGTCTGGTGGAAATAAACTAGATTGGAGAAAACGATGAACAGCATACTTGATTATGAGACCGTTTCACTTATAGACGAGGACGACGCTCTGGAGATTATCGACCAGACTCTTCTTCCCGGCAGAATAGAGATCATTAGACTTCACACGGCAAAAGAAATATGGGACGCAATTTACCTTCTTCAGGTAAGAGGCGCTCCGGCCATTGGAGTAAGTGCAGGAATGGGACTTTATCTTTTGATGAAGCATTCCCAGGCAGGATCCTACGAAGAGTTTATGAAGGAGCTGGATGAAAAGAGCGAGTTCCTGAATTCCTCAAGACCTACAGCGGTTAATCTTTCCTGGGCCCTTAAGCGCATGAAGGCCCATGTGGAGAAGGTATACGCAGAACTTTGCGACGGCAATGGGGAAAAGAACTTTGAGCAGATCCGAAGCGCTATCATCGGAGAAATGCGGGATGAATGCCAGCGCATCAAGGAAGAAGACATTGATGTGTGCAGAAGAATTGGAGAGTATGGCGTGACACTCATAAAGGATGGCGACGGCCTTCTGACACATTGCAACGCAGGACAGCTGTGTGCCTGCAAGTACGGAACAGCCACAGCACCTATGTATCTGGCTCATGAAAAGGGAATGAACATCAGAGTTTACTGCGATGAGACGAGACCTCTTTTACAGGGAGCAAGACTTACAGCCTTTGAGCTTCATTCAGCAGGAATAGATACAACACTTTTGTGTGACAATATGTCTGCAAGCCTTATGAAGACAGGGGCAGTAAATGCCATATTTGTTGGCTGTGACAGAGTTGCAGCCAACGGTGATGCAGCAAATAAGATTGGAACCAGCATGGTTGCTACTGTTGCTAAGCGCTACAATGTACCGTTCTATGTATGTGCTCCAACATCAACCATTGATATTAATACGCCCACAGGAAATGACATAACCATAGAGCAGAGAAAGTCTGAGGAAGTAACTGAGATGTGGTACAAGGAGCGCATGGCTCCTGAAGGTGTTAAGGTCTACAATCCTGCCTTTGATGTGACGGACAATGAGCTGATCTCAGGAATCGTAACTGAGTATGGAATTCTCAGACCTCCTTACGACAAGGCAATAAAAGAACTGTTTGAGAAGAATAAATGAAGAAAAAAGTAGTATCATTGATCCTTGCAGCTGCCATGATCCTTGGGGGCTGTGGGATCGGATCTGAAAACACCCCTGAAGTAAAAAACTCTGAAACCAGGCAGAACAATCTGATCGAGGCTGAGACTGACATGTCCCAGGCTCATTTCATTAGTGCGCCTGTAAGGAAGAAAGAAGACAAAGGCCCTTCAGAATATGAAGCTTCTTACGTGATGGAAGTCACAGGCACAGCAGCCAGTTTTGTTCTAGGGGACGAGACTGGAGAGTATGGAGAGCTGATCCTTTGCGAGATCTCAGACTGGCAGGAAGGTGCAGAGTTCAGAGTAAAGCATATGAGCTATGGAAAACCCACCTCCGGCTATGAGGAGCAGATGGCCCAGCTTCCAGCAGCGGAAGATCATCTTTACAATGTGGAGCTCAAGGTCTTAGATGATGAGATGGAGGTTAGAGTAAACGGAAGGGAACTGGCGCCTGAAGTGCCTGAAAAAGCTGACGAGGGAGAACAGACCTCTGGCGCAGCCGATAGCTCTTTTCATGTGCCGGAGCACAGCCTGGGGACTGTGGGAGTCTACAAATACAGGGATGTAACCTATGCTTTTATTGATGACATAAAAGTGACATCCCAGGACGGCATTCTTTTTGAAGATGATTTTGATGGGAATTTCGCCAACAACCTTTATGCCTATGACTACAATACCAAGGCCACAAGCATGTTTTCGCCATACGTGATCCACATCGAAGAAAAGGATGGGAACAGTCGCATGCGGATATCCTCAGGATGTCACATGACTGAGAACTATCCGGAGTCTGCGCCACTGTTCAGAAGGGAATTCGCCTTGGAGGATAAGGAGTTGGAATCTGCAAAGCTCTTTATTACTGCCCTTGGAAGTGTGGATGTTATGCTCAACGGCAGCAAGGCTTTCAGGGACTATTTTGCTCCGGGAAAGATGGCCTTTGACAGGCGAATGAACTACGTGGCTTACGATGTAACTGACCAGCTTCAAAAGGATAACGTGCTGGATGTATATCTTTTCCATGGATTCTATGACAGGGGGCTTGGATATCCTGAGGCTGCCAGCTTCTGGGGACACAGGCTGGCGGTGAAAGGCCTCATTGAGCTGACCTACAAAGATGGTCAAAAACAGATAATTGCAACAGACGATAACTTCAAGGTCTGTACTGATACCAGGTACAGGGCGGATGATATCTATCAGGGAGAATTCATTGATGACAGGCACGGCAAGGACATGACCTTTGAGGATGTGCTGGTGGATGATGTGGATGATCTCTACATTGATGCTTCTTATCAGAGAAAACTTAATGAGCCTATTGCCAAGGTGGCAGAGCTTAAGGCAACGTTCCTTGGGGAAACAGATGATGGAAGATTTGTTTATGATTTTGGTCAGAACTTCGCGGGAACAATTGAGATCCAGCAGGATGCCATGGCAAAGGCAGGCTATGAAAGCGGAGACATACTGGCTTTCAGATATGGTGAGCTTATAAATGATGACTGTCTGGAGAACCAGGATGACGCTACGGGAACTGTCTGGACAGAGAATCTCCTTTCCGCCAAGGCTACGGACTACTATGTTTTTGGAGATGATGCTGATGTTAAGATCAGCTTTGACCATACTTATCACGGCTTCAGATACCTGGAGATAAGCGGGGCAAAAGAACCTTTGCCGGAGGACAAGATATTTGGAATAGTTCTTTCTTCTGTGAGCGAAGAGGATGGACGATTTGAGTGTTCAGATGAAGTGCTCAATAAGTTTTATGAGAATTCAGTTTGGAGCATGAGGGCCAACATGCTGGATGTGCCTACGGACTGCCCTCAGAGGGATGAGAGACTGGGCTGGAGCGGAGATGCCCAGGTGACTGCAGGTTTTGCCATGTACCAGTTTGGGGCGGAGAACTTTTATCGCCACTATCTGGAAGAACTTTTGGCACAGCAGTATGAGGACGGGGCTATGCCGGATATGGTTCCCAAGTGCGATGCCATCGGTGGACACAGCTGCTGGGGTGATGCTCCAATAGTGATATTGTGGGACCTTTACCTGGAGTATGGTGATAAAGAGCTGGTGGAAAGGCACCTGGATGGGCTCTGCCACTGGATAGAGTATCTGGTGGAAAATTCTGAGGATTATCTTATGACATCAGGGGGATATGGTGACCACCTGTCCCTTCAGTATACACCTGAGGCTTTGACGGATACCGCCTGGTGCGCATATTCTGCGGGACTTGTGTCAAAGATGGCACAGATAGCAGGGAGAAAAGAGCTGTCGGAGAAATATGCGGAAGATTCTGATAGATTTGCTGGTGCCTGGAGAGCAGAATTTTTGAGGGATGACCCTTCCCTGGAGATGGGGCTTTTTGTGGACGGAGCAGAGTCAGAAACTGCATACGTTTTGGGGCTTTACTTTGGACTATTTCCACAGGAGCAGACAGAGACAGCTGCAGAAAGGCTTAAACTCCTTACAGAGTATGGAGGCTATGGTTTCTTCCCGGGCTATGCGGGGATGAGGTATTACCTCCCTGCGCTGTTTGATAACGGATTTGCAGACACGGCCATTATGGTTATGAAAAATACAGAAAATGGCGGTCTTTGCAATGGAATACCAAAGGGCATGACTACCAATACAGAGAGTCTGAACTGCCTCAGTGTAAGAGACAGGGAGGAAAATGAGCTCCCTACAGGACGCTATTTGGTGGAAGGATCCCTTAACCATGCAGCATATTCTTCAGTGGCCTGGAGTTTTTACAGGGATATCCTGGGAATAAGACCGGATGAAAATGCCCCGGGCTACAGACATTTCTTTTTACAGCCCTGTGTCAGTGAGCAGCTCCAATACGCTTCCGGATCTCATGAGTGCAAGTACGGACTTATAGAAGTTGAATGGAATAGCACTGAAAGGCATCTTTCCTGCGCTGTACCGGAGGGGACAAGTGCAACCCTTACGCTTCCAAATGGGGAAGTGAAGGAACTGTCTTCCGGAGAATATGAATTTAACTGGTAAATATGAAAAAAAGAACCCCCCGGGGGGCTTGTGAGCATAATTACTCACCCGTATACTGAATAAAGTGGCGGGAAAACCGCAAGAATAATGTGTATGGGAGAGAATTATTATGCATATGGCAGACGCCCTCGTGGCACCGGCAGTAGCTGGAACAATGTACGTTTTATCCGCATCAGCAGCGGGTGTATCAGTTAAAAAAGTCAGGGAAGAAAATGATCCTAAGAAGATCCCTGTAATGGGAGTAATGGGAGCTTTCGTATTTGCAACACAGATGCTCAACTTTACAATTCCCGGAACAGGTTCATCAGGACACCTTTGTGGTGGAATGATGCTTTCTGCAATCCTTGGACCTTACGCAGGATTCCTTACTATGATCGGAGTTTTGCTGGTTCAGTGTTTACTCTTTGCAGACGGAGGACTTCTGGCCCTGGGCTGTAATATATGGAATATGGCCTTTTATGGGTGCTTCGTGGGAGCACTACTTATATGGAGACCAATAATGAAGAAAGGAGCCACAAGAGGTAAGATTATTCTTGCATCCATCCTGGGATGTATCCTTACTCTTCAGATGGGAGCTTTCTCAGTTACCATTGAGACCCTGCTCTCAGGTGTGACAGAGCTTCCTTTCTCAGTATTTGTAGCAACAATGCAGCCTATTCATCTGGCAATCGGCCTTGTTGAAGGCCTTATAACAGCAGCTGTTCTTGTATTCATTCACGAGGCAAGACCTGAACTTCTTTGGGGTGTTGGCGAGAGCGCAGAGGTTAAGGAAGGCAAGCTCAGCCTTAAGGGAACGGTTATCGCCCTTGCGGTTGCAGCAGCAATCTGTGGCGGAGCAATATCTCTTTTCGCCTCCTCATTCCCTGATGGCCTTGAGTGGTCAATGGAGCAGGTTGCAGGAACAACAGAGCTTGAGGCAGACGGTGGCGTTTATGACACAGCAGCAGGCATTCAGGAGAGCACATCTCTTTTACCTGATTATGCATTTAAGAACAGCGAGTCTGCTGTAGGAACCAGCTTTTCCGGTATCGTTGGAGCACTTGTTGTGGTCGGAGTTATGGTTGGTGCCAGCTACGCATTCAAGTTCTTCAAGAACAAGGATTCAGCGAACGCAGCGTAAAAGCTGTCAGTTTGGTATAATAATTAAGTGAAAGCAATCGAAGATAATCTGCATGAACTAAATAAGCTTCAGAATCTTCAGCAGCGTTCCCATTGGATGAACCTTATTCATCCTCTGGGGAAGCTGCTTGTTTGCGTTTTGTACATACTTGTGGTGGCTTCCTTCAATAAATATGACCTCCAGGGAATGATCCTCATGGCGGTTTTTCCGGTGTTTGGATTTGTGGCAGGAGAACTGTCCTTTAAAGAGGGAGTATACAGGATGAGGCTGATCCTTCCTCTGGTGCTGTTTGTTGGTATATTCAATCCATTCTTTGACAGGGAAATACTCTTTTACATAGCAGGCACGGCAAAAGAGTTGTCGGCCGGGGCAGAGGCAACAGGAGGAATTCCGGTTACCGGAGGCTTAGTGTCTATGCTGACGTTGATGCTAAAGGGCTTCTACTGCGTACTTTCGGCCTACATCCTTATTGCGACTACCTCTATAGAGGAGATCTGCTATGCCCTGCGAAAGCTCCACATTCCCAAGGTGATTGTCATGGTCATTCTTTTGATCTACAGGTACTTTGGTCTTATGGGGAATGAGGCAGACAGGATCGCAACTGCCTACGCCTTAAGAGCGCCATCCCAGAAGGGTATCAATTATAAGGCCTGGGGACCACTGGTGGGACAGTGGCTTCTTCGTAGCATGGACAGAGCGGGAGTTGTGTATGAAAGCATGGTGCTGAGGGGCTTTAGGGGTGAGTTCTGGAGCAAGGCCCGTGGATTTAAGCCAAGTGATATGGTTTACGCAATAGCGTGGACTGTCATTTTTCTTGCGATACGTTTCGGCTCGGGATATTTCTTTTGACATGTATTATGGAAAGGCATTTCATTTATGAAAACAGGAATTAACGGAGAGGCCCTCCGCATAAAGAATCTAAGCTTCTCCTATGAGAAGGGGCAAAAGGTCCTGGATGGTGTGAATCTTGTGGCTCAAGAAGGGGAGAGCATCGGGATAATCGGTGCCAATGGAATTGGTAAGTCCACCCTTATGAAGCTTCTGGTGGGGCTTTATCTTGATTATGAGGGTGAGCTTGAGGTGGCTGGTCACCCGGTAACGAGAAAAAATCTCAATCACATCAGGGAGCATATTGGATATGTCTTCCAGGACTCCGACAGTCAGCTGTTTTTGTCTACAGTTGAGGAAGATGTTGCCTTTGGCCCCCGCAACTACGGTCTTTCTGACGAGGAGGTTGACCGCAGGGTAAAAGAGGCTTTGGAGAAGGTCCACATTCCTCATCTGGCAAAGAAGCATAATTACAAGCTTTCCGGGGGAGAGAAGAAGCTGGCGGCTATAGCGACAATTCTTTCCATGGAGCCTGACATAATCATAATGGATGAGCCTTCGATCGCCCTTGATCCCAGGAACAGACGGTATCTTATCGGGATCCTGAATGAGATAAAAGCCCTCAAGATAGTAACTTCCCATGACTTGGATTTTGTGCTGGATACCTGCAATAGAGTGGTGCTTTTGGATGAAGGAAGGATCATTGCTGATGGTGAGGCAGGTACTATTTTGCAGGATAAAAAGCTTTTGGAAGATCATGGATTGGAACTGCCATTAAGCCTGATGCGCAGAGATAAATTTTAACATAGAACGTTTGTTAAAAGAATCTAAAAAACGTTGAGGGGCGTACATTTAGATGATAAAATAGAAGTGGTGTAGCCTCGAAAAAAACAGGGGTTGCCACTTCTTTTTTAGTATCAATGCGAATGACTTTTAAAACTTAAACACGGAGGAAAAAGAGCTATGGCAAGAAAAGTGGTTTTGGCAGGAGCATGTAGAACAGCAATCGGTACCATGGGGGGAACACTTAGCACAACACCTGCACCAGTACTTGGCACAATAGTTATTAAAGAGGCTTTGAAGAGAGCCGGGGTAAAGCCAGAGCAGGTAGATGAAGTATACATGGGATGTGTTATCCAGGCGGGTCTTGGACAGAATCCCGCAAGACAGTCAGCGATCAATGCAGGTATTCCCGTTGAGGTTCCTGCAACTACTATTAATGTTCTTTGTGGATCAGGCCTTCACTGCGTAAACCTTGCAGCCAAGCTCATCGGAATGGGCGATGCAGATATAATCGTCGCAGGTGGTATGGAAAACATGTCAATGGCTCCTTACCTTATGCAGCAGGGACGTTACGGATATCGTATGGGATCAGGTGAATTGCAGGATGCGATGATAAAGGATGCTCTGACAGATGCTTTTGGCGGATATCACATGGGTATCACGGCTGAGAATATTGCTGAGCAGTGGAATCTCACAAGGCAGCAGCTGGATGAATTCGCAGCATGGTCACAGAATAAGGCTGAAAAAGCTATTGCAGAAGGAAAGTTCAAGGACGAGATAGTCCCTGTAGAGATAAAGAAAAAGAAAGAGACAATTATTTTTGATACAGATGAAGGCCCTCGTAAGGGCGTTACTGTAGAAGGTATTTCAGGACTCAAGCCAGCGTTCAAGAAGGATGGCGGAGTTGTTACAGCAGCTAACTCATCAGGAATCAATGACGCAGCATCAGCAATAATTGTCATGAGTGAAGAAAAGGCAAAAGAGCTTGGAGTTAAGCCTATGGCTACCTGGATAGCAGGTGAACTTGCAGGTGTAGAACCAAGCATCATGGGAATAGGTCCTGTAGCTGCTACACAGAAGGTTATGAAAAAGGCTGGATATTCAATAGGTGATTTTGATCTTATTGAGGCAAACGAGGCTTTTGCAGCTCAGTCGGTGGCTGTTCAGCATGATCTTGGATTCAGTAATGACGTCCTCAACGTAAATGGTGGCGCTATAGCTCTTGGACATCCTGTAGGCTGCTCCGGAAACAGAATTCTTGTTACTCTGCTTCATGAGATGGAAAAGCGCGATGTTCACAAGGGCCTTGCGACTCTTTGCGTTGGTGGCGGAATGGGATGCGCAGCTATAGTAGAAAGGTGAGATAGGAAATCCCCCGATTTCTGTGATCGAACCTTATCCTGGAGGTTGTATGGCAAATCGTTCAATTCTCGTAGTTGATGACAATGAGATCAACAGAGGTATTCTTGGAGAGATCTTCAAGGATAAGTATAATATCCTGGAAGCCGGAGACGGTTTAGAGGCTATTAAGATAATGGAGGCGGAGGGCACCAAACTGGCGGCGATCCTTCTCGATATTGTCATGCCTGAGATGGATGGCTATGCTGTTCTTGAGGAAATGGCAAAGAGGGACAACCTTAATGAAACCATCCCGGTTCTGATGATCACTGCTGATACCTCTACGGAAGCAGAGCGTACCAGTTATCAAAAAGGCGCTGCGGATGTTATCCATAAGCCCTTTGATCCCGTCATTGTAGACAGGCGTGTTTCGAGAACTATTGAGCTCTATGATCACAAGAATAAGCTGGAGAATCAGGTTGATGACCAGACCAGAGTCCTGAAAAAGCAGTTTGTATATCTTAAAAAACAGGAAGAAAAGCTTAAGAACAGCAACGAGAAGGTTATTGATACTATAGCCACCATCGTTGAGTTCAGGAGTATGGAATCCAGTTATCATTTAAAGAGGATCAAGGGGTTCGTTAGGATCCTTGCTCTGACTGCCATGAATAACTACCCTGAGATGGGGCTTACGCCTCACCTTGTAGATGTTATTACCCAGGCCTCAGCCATGCATGATATTGGAAAGATCTCTGTTCCGGATTCGATTTTGCTTAAACCGGGACGTTTGTCCAATGAAGAATTTGAAGTTATGAAATCTCACACCACCAGAGGTAGTGAGATCATAGAGATGATCAAGGATGTTCAGGATAAAGAGTATTACGAGATGTGTCTGGATATCTGCAGGCATCACCATGAAAGATACGATGGAAAAGGATATCCCGACGGCCTTAAAGGTGAACAGAACTCTATAGGAGCACAGTTCACTGCTTTGGCTGATGTATATGATGCTTTGGTCAGCGACAGAGTATATAAGGCAGCTTATCCTATGGATAAGGCCTACGAGATGATCAAGAACGGTGAGTGCGGAGTATTTTCTGAAAAGCTTCTGGCTTGCTTCGAGTTTGCCCGTCCTGACATGGAAAAACTTGTTACGGAAACCAAGGCATTAGAGCAGGCTGAAAAGGATACATAATTTTTCTTGACAAAGCCATGAGGCATGAATATAATATTATTTGTTGCCGATATTGGCTTGAGTGCGTGTAGCTCAGCTGGATAGAGCGTCTGGCTACGGACCAGAAGGTCGTGGGTTCGAATCCTGTCACGCACACTCAACACAAACAGCGATTGCATTATATGTGTGATCGCTGTTTTTTATTTGCTTTGTGTAATCGATATAACGATAATTAATATAATTTTAACTTGAAAATAATAGCCTGATTTAAGATAATTGTAATAGGGGATTGGAAGAATTGTATTCTTCTATGCCCCTTTTTGTTGAGTGCAAATTAAAAAGGGAGACATGTCAAATGAAAATGTTTTACGGAAAGGACCCATCATGCAACGTGAGTGCAGCTGTAAGCGGACTTTCAGCTCCTAAGCTCATTGTATTTACCTGCAGTGAAGAGGGATTTGACAAGGCAGTTGCAGACATTGAGCAGCGATATCCCGGTGTTCCCAGCATTGGATGCGTGGGTATGGGCTACGACTCAGCGATTTTGGAAAAGGGTGTATCGGTCATGGCTTTTTCAGAAGGCGTGACTGTAGCAAGGGGAATTCTGGAGGATGTCTCCAAGATGCCGGCAAGATAGATCGGCAGGCGTAAAAAAGATATGGAAAAGGTGGCTCCCGGAAAGGAAAATACAGCCATCATCGATTTTTGTACTGGAAATGATGCAGCGGTTCTGACAACCCTTCGAGGACTTGTGGACAGATACAATCTGCAGGTTATGGGTGCTACCGGAGATGCCGGAAAAGTTTCCTGTAATGGTAAGATCTACACCGATGGCATGGCTTATGCTGTTGTTCGAAATGAAGGTGGCAGAGTTAAGACCTACAAAGAGAACATCTATGTTCCAAAGGATAACAGGCAGCTGGTTGCTTCTAGAACTGACAGGACAAAATATTATCTGGGAGAGCTAAATGGTCGTCCTGCAAAACAGGTATACATGGAGCTTACCGGAGCGACTACAGATAAGGATATCATCAATCAGACCTTTAAGAATCCTCTGGGTAAGATGGTTGGAAATGATGTTTGCATTATGTCTATTAAGGATGTTTCCGGTACCGGTCTTATCCTATATCGTCAGGCCAATGACTCGGATATTTTAACACTTCTTGAGATGCGTGATCCTATGGAAGTTGCAGCTTCTACCGTGAGCCGCATCAAGTCAGATTTTAACAGGATTTCAGGAATTTATTCCGTTAACTGCATTTTCCGTTATCTGGTTTTGAAGGAACGAGGCGAGCTTAATACTTATCTTGGCAAGATTGCCTCCTTGGGAACCTCCTGTGGACTTATCGGATTCGGAGAGCACTATAATTCCCAGTTCGTTAACCAGACTATGACCTGTGTCGTATTTGAATAAAAGGAGAGACCAATATGATTACAGATTTGTTTAAGAAAAAAGATGTAGTAGAAGTTCAGAAGGTGCAGGTAGTAAGCGCTCCTGATGATGGTGAGCGCCTTGAGTCTCTCGTTTATATAGCTGACTCTATTGAGAAATTTCAAAAAGATCTGGTACAGAATGAGCTTAATTCACTGATGGAAATCCATGACATGGGTGAAGCTATCAATTCTGTTATGGAGAGTAATGCAAGACTCAGAGAGCAGATGGATGCCTTCAACGAGATGTTTGAGGCAGTTAATACCAGTGCTTCGAAGTTTGAGGATGTTAAGGTCAACATTATAAAGAGTGTAGACAATGCCCAGAACAAGGTGGAAGAGCTAAAGACCAGCTCCAACGAGGTGAGGGCTAGCTTTGATGAGATGACACAGGGCTTTGAAAACTTCAAGAGTGCTGTTGACCAGATATCAGATTACATGAAACAGATCATTGGTATAGCAACACAGACCAACTTGCTTGCGCTTAATGCTTCTATTGAGGCTGCAAGAGCCGGTGCAGCAGGTAAAGGATTTGCGGTTGTAGCAACTGAGGTCAGGGAGCTGGCAGATGAGATCAAGGTTTTGATCAGCCAGGTAAATGCAAGCATTGAGGCAGCAGGCCAGGAGAGTGAGAAGCTCTCTTCAAGCATGGAGAATTCCATAGCTGCCATGGACAGAAGTCTTAGAGAGGTGGATGAGACCAAGGATACCTTCAAAGAGATCATTGAAAGTGCCAATGGCGCCAATGCAGTTCAACAGGAAATCAATGATACAGCTGATGCAGCTTCCGATGAGCTTTCAAGTATCGGAAATAGCTTTGCAGATATCAATAACAAGTATGATGCACTGACTGATCAGCTTGCCAGGGTCAATGCGCTTGGAACCACAAAGAGCAGTGTGTTTGAACATATCGATAATCTTGTTTCTCAGATTCCACCAATTGTTAAGGATAGAAAATAAAAGATTAAAGCTTATGGGGCTGTTGCAATTATAGTTGCAACAGTCCTTTTTTATTGACTTTTGGAAACTGTATCACAGAATAAAGTTTTGGATTATAAACAAAATATAAACTAAATTTAGAATCCTAGAAGATTTGTTTAATATGTGAAAACGCTATCATTTAGGTTGATGTTAAAAGTGCATAAATAACGCCCTGAAAGTTTGTTGATTATTTAGGCATAATTATGAAAAATACTTTCGTTTTCCTATTGTTTTCGTCAAAGTTCCTATGTTAAGATAAAAACACGTTTTAAAATAATGTAAGCGTTTACATTATTAAAAAAGTATAAACTATGTTACGGATTGGGAGGAGCAACATGGTAAAAAGGACGAAAAGGGGAAAAACGGGGGCAAAGGTTTTTGCTGCCATCATGTCTGTAGTACTGGGACTGTCTAACGTTCCGGGAGCTATGTCAGGTGCTATGGCTTATGCAGAGACCGGAGAAGCTAATGACGCACAGGTGACAGAAGGTGCAGGGGAACAGGCAAGCAGCGTTGCAAGTACTGATGGTGCTGGTTCTGAAGGCAGCTCTGTAAGCGCCGAAGGCGAAGAGCAAAAGAAATCTTCTGGTGCCGAAGAGAAACAGGAAACACCAGGGGAGGATTCTTCAAGCACAGGATCAGGAAGCGAAGATTCTGCAAAGGGAGAAGAGTCTGGCGATGCTAATGAGAAAAGCACCGGAACAGGATCTTCTGATAAGGATGAAAAATCAAACTCTTCAGATGAAGCATCCTCAGAAAAGACTGAAACTGTAGAGAAGTCTGATGAGAAAGATGCTGAAGCAACAGGCAAGAAGTCATCCGAGAAAACAGCTGATGCTGCGTCAGAATATTCAACATATGATCCTTCTTCATCTTCCAGAGATTTTGATTACAACAAGACAGATGTGTGGGATTTCGGCGCAGAGGATCTTGGAGAAAATTACAACAACAGGCTTGATGTTGATACCATCAATGGATTCTATGATGGTGTTGAACCAGGCAGTACTGGAAAAACTATTGCTTCATTTTCTGTAGATGACGGAGACTTTGTGTTCGAGGATGGCGGATATTCTACTACACATAAACTTAGAACTACAAATACGTCCTTAACACATGCTGACGAAAAGTCTCTTAAAGACTCTGATGGAAATGTTTATAGTGGATATTTATATTCCAATAAAAGCTCTAATGAGTCTGTGTATCTTGCATTGGAGTGCCAGGCGGACGACATAATCACTGCTTACGTTTCACGTAACAATGGTGACAGCGAAATTCATTTTGTGAATATGTCTGATTCTAGTGATGATACATCCTATACCCATACTTTGGGCAGCTCAATGGTAAGCAAGTTTGTATGCTATCCATCTCAGACAGCCAAGTACAAGTTCTATTCAGCGAATGAGAAACTGGTTGTAGCAAGAGTTATCCGTGAGCATGCTTCTTATGCGAACCTTTCCGGTTCGGTAAGTGGATTTACAGGAACAGACTCATTTGACGTAGTATTTACTAATACAAAGAACGGCAATGAAGTAAAGGCTACTGTTGTTGATGGCAAGTACACAGCTGAGCTTGCTTGCGGCTTTGACTACGAGCTTTCACTTGAGGGTGCTGATGAATATGTCATCACAACAGACAAGACTGTTAATATTTCAGGTGACGCAGAAATGAATATTGAGGTAAGCTCAGTTGACCTTGTTGAAGTATCCGGAACTGTAAAAGGTATTGCTGGGGATGCTGTAGATAAGTTCATTGATGGCGCTGAGTTCACATTCAAAGCACAGGATGAGAATTCTGTATTCGTTCCTGTCATCAACCTGAAAAAAGTGGGATCAGATATCAAGTTTGAGACCAGGCTTCAGAAGGATATGATCTACGATGTATCTGTTGCAGATAAAGCGCAGGTTGCAGTGGTTGAAGACTATGATCTTTTGACAACTGAGTTTAAGGCAGATGATGCTGCTATAGAGTTTGAAGCAAAGCCTGTATATAAGGTGACAATTGTTCCGGAAGGAGCTAGCAAGGAAGACCTTGCAGAGGCTGTATTCACATTCACAAGACTTGATGTGGAAAAAGAGTTCGTACCTGACGGATATGTTTACGAGTTCACAGGACTTGAAGACATCGCTTTAAGGGATGGTCAGTACGTTGTAAAAGTTACAAATTCAGGAGCTTTTGTACAGAAACTGACTAGCAACCTTATTGTTAAGGGAGCTAATGTTTCAAAGATCATTAACTTCTCTTCTGATATAACAGAGTGGGATTTCTCTGATGCAGCATTTGCAGCTAAGTTTGCGAACGCAACAGAAGGCAATTACAACGGACTTTCATGGACAAACGGAAGATCCCATAACGGTGTTTATCTCTATTCCGGAGCTGGCAAGATTTCAGTTCCTGTAAAGGGAGCATGCCAGATCCAGGTAACAGGAAATTATCAGTATTCATACTACTTTGAGAATGAGTCTGAGGCTACAGTCGGAGTGCAGACCGGTTCCACAAGCCAGAATGACACATTCACATATAACTACAAGGGCGGAGCAGGAACTTTTGACATAACAGTTCTTGGCACATCCTATATTACAAAGATTGCGACAGTTTATCAGACAGAGTACAGGTCAGAGCTTTTGGTTGGCTCTTCAGATAAAGTAGATTTTGCTACAGTAGGCGAAGCTCTTGAAGCAGTTCGTCTAATGGACAGGAAGGACGGAGAGAGAGTTACAATCAACATCGAGCCAGGCAACTACGAAGAGATGCTTGTTGTTGATGTTCCAGATGTAACACTTGCAAATGCAAGCTCAGCTCCAACAAATACACTTACAGATTCAGGTGTTGGTATCGATTCAAATGCTGTTCGTATCACATGGTACTACGGACATGGTTACAGCTACTACAGCATGGGCAGCGATTACAAGTATGATGCAGAAGTTCTTGCTGCAAACAAGGCAAATGGCTATGCATCAGTTGCTAACCCTGGCTCAGGAACAGGCACATACTGGAATGCATCAGTAGTAGTAAATGCATCCGGATTTGAAGCTAAGAATATTATTTTTGAGAACTCATTTAACCAGTATCAGTCACAGAAGGCTGCAGAGGATGTTATCGTTCCTAATAGCGGAGCTAAAGAAGGAACAGTAGCAAGAGCTTCCATGGCAGCAGGTGACACAACTGTTCAGGAAAAGAAATATGTAGAAAGAGCTGCAGCACTTGCTCTTACAGCATCAGCTAAGGAGGCATATTTCGAGGGATGTCGCATTGTTGGACGTCAGGATACACTTTACGGTGCAGTAGGAACAACAGCAGCATTCTACAACTGTGCGGTTTACGGCGGTACAGATTATATCTTTGGTGGAATGACAGCGGTATTTGCTAAGTGCGACCTAGTTCTTAACACAAGTGAGGACAAGAATGATGTGGCATACATCACAGCAGCTCAGCAGCAGTCAGCATCAAGCCGTGGATATCTGATGTACAACTGTACAGTAAAGAGCACAACTCCTGGTATTGATACAGCATCCCAGTACACATCAAAGCCTGGTCAGTTCGGAAGACCATGGCAGGCAAACACTTCAGAGGCAGTATTCTTTGATACAGTTGTTGAAGCTACCAACTGGACTCTTGGAGATGATGGTAAGTATACATACGACGAGAAGTCAGTTGTTTCTCTCATTCAGCCAGAAGGCTGGAATACATCTCTTGGCGGAGAGTCAGCAAGAAACGTTGAGTATGGCACATTTGAAGTAGCCAAGGTAGATAACAGCTCATCTCGTGTTTCATGGGTACAGCAGCCAAAGGATGCGGTCCTTGCAGATGGAACAGCTATTTCTGTAGCAGCATTCCTTGGAGAATGGGATCCATTTACAGCAAATGGCGATGACATGACAATCACATTCCCTGACGGAACAAGCCAGGATGCACCTAAGGCACCTGCAGGAGAGTCACCAAGTCAATCTGGAGTTTATACTCTTTTAGCCGATGATCTTAATGGTTTTGATAAAGGAGATAAAAAGAACGGAGAAACTGAGGCTGCTGGAACTGATAAATTCTTTACACTTCAGTATGGCGAGAAATCTGCTGTAAACACTAATTATAATAAGGATTGGGAAGATGGATTCTCATCTACCAACAGGATAAACCTGGGAGGAAGTGCTACCACTGCACTTAATTCGATCAAGTTTACGACTACTACTGATAATGCCGAATTAAAGGTATGGTGGGGAAGCAATACTAAGCCATTAGTTCTTCTTGGTTCAGACGGCGCTTCTGTTCAGATTGCAGAGGCAGGAACAAAAGATGCTCTCTATATCACAAAATATGTTATTGAGAAAGCCGGAACTTATTTCCTGGGGAGCAGCGGCGGAACAGATTATATTTGCAAGGTCGTTGTAACTGAGAAGACAGAGGAACCAGCTAAAGTATATACATTCGAGGGTGCTGGTATAGATGCTTTTGCTCAGGGGGCTAAAGAAGATGGCGCTAAAGAAGAAACTGGTACTGATAAATACTTTACATTGCTCTACAGTTCCAAGACAAAAGTAGAAGATAAAGAAAAAACATTTGAAGATGAGTACCACGGAACCAGAAGAGTTAACTTTGGTGGTGGAGTAAAAACAGAAAAGAACTCTGTTAAATTCACTACATCTTCTGATAAAGCCAAGGTAAAGCTTTGGTGGGCAGCTGGCGCTAACGACAGACAGATGGCTATCCTCGATGCAGAGGGAAAAGTTGTAGTATCTACCAGTGGAACAACCGTAAAGGATGCTGCCTATATTTCAGAGTTCACTCTTGAAAAGGCAGGAACATATTTCCTTGGTGGCCATGAGAATAATAATTACATTTTCAAGGTTGAAGTAACAGAAGGGGGCTCGGAGGAAGTTGTAAGGGCTAACTGGACAGATGTTGCGGCTCCTGTGATCAGTTCTGTAGCACTTGATGAGAATGATTCTTCAAAAGTTGTAGTTAAAGTAAAATCTGAGATTGGTACTAACGGTGGAGATGCTCTTGCGGTAACTATGTACGATGAGCAGGGCATGGAAAAAGGCTCTTCCAGATCTTTGAAAGAGGGCACAGAGTTTGAGTTTACCTTTACTCCTACCAGAACAGGTAAGTACTACTTCACAGCAACTCTTTCAAGGGATGACGTAGAGGAAGTTAAGACAAGTGACAAGTCAAAGGAAATTTCTTTTACCTATGAACTGAAAGCACCTGCCTTCAAGAATGCAACAAACAAGGGAAATGGAAGCGTTACTGTTAAGTTCTACTCTGTATCAGAGGCTGATGATTATGTACTGACTTATATTGATACAGAAAATGAGAAATCTTCAAAGAGCGCACGCATAACCCCTAAAGAGGTGGTTTATAACACATCTACAGAGTATGCTTATACTTTTGACGGACTTACAGTTGGACACAAGTATAACTTTGAACTTGTGGCGAAGCGTGGGCAGGAGACATCAGAAGTATCAGTACTTCAGGGACTTGTTGTGACTAAGGAAAGCGGTATTGAATGGACATTTGCTGCTTTTGGATCAGGCGTTTCAACAAGCTCCACTAACTGTGGCTACAAGACCAATGACAATGGATCTGTAACTGTTTGGAATACAGGAAATAAGGGTAAGATCGTTCCTGCCAGCACAGATGGACTTTCATTCTTCTATGCTACACTTCCTGCTGATAAGAACTTCACCTTTACAGCTACAGCAACTATTGATACCTGGGCATTCACAAACGGTCAGGAAGGCTTCGGTCTTATGGCTTGTGACAGAGTTGGTGTAAACGGAGATGCCTCAGTTTTCTGGAACAACTCCTACATGGCATCAGGTACTAAGGTTGAGTACTACTATGACAAAGAAAAGGGTGAATCAACCTTTGATGAGACTGATTCCAAGATCACTATGAAGCTTGGTCTTGGTGCTCAGCAGAAGATAGGAGTAACACAAGAGAATCTTGACCTGCTTGAGGCAAATGACACAGAAACAATAAAGAACGATTTCTCAAGTAAGATGTATCCTCTTGAGATATCCTGTGGAACAAAGGGAACAGGTACATACAACCTCTTTGGAAAAGAGTCTTCAGGAACTGTTCAGGGTACTGTAGACAACACTCTTACAAAGGTAAGACTTAGAATCCAGAAGAACAACACAGGATACTTTGTAAGCTACCTTGATGAAAATGACAACGAGCTTTGCACAAGAAAGTTCTATGATACAGAGGCTCTTTCAAAGCTTGATCCAGACCATGTATATGTTGGATTCTATGCTTCAAGAACCTTTAAGGCTACCTTCTCAGATATCGAGATTGTAAGGACAAATCCTGAGGATGATGCTCCTGCAGAAGATAGAGATATTACATACGTAGCACCAAATTATAAGATTGTTTCTGCAACCTACTCTAATACAGCAAAGTATGATCTTTCATACTCAGGTAATGCAGATGGAACCCTTACTATTTCAGATGAGAAGGGAAATGTTTTAGTAAATGCCCAGGAAGTTACAGCTAATGAGACAGTAACTGTAACTACTAAGCTGGCAAGGGGCGACAACAAGTTTAATGTTAAGTTTATCCCAAGTGAGTTCTTCTTCCCTGAGGGAGATCAGTACAAGAGACTTTCTTCCTATGAGATGAGCGAGTTTACTCACACAGTTAAGTTTGAGACCATCAATGATAGCGACAGCGTTTACGTTTCAGCAGATGGTAAGGCTGACGCAGATGGTTCAAAAGAAAGTCCTGTTGATATCTACACAGCTGTTAAGTATGTACAGCCTGGTCAGACCATCAGACTTGCAGCCGGTACCTACAGCTTAAGAAGCACTGTTAAGGTAGAAAGAGGAATTGACGGAACTCCTTCAAAGCCTATAAAGATGGTGGCTGAAGACGGAAGAGCAATCTTCGACTTTAACAAGTCCTGCGCAGGATTTATCTTTGCAGGTGATTACTGGTATGTGAATGGAATCGACTGCACAAAGTCAGGTAATTCACTTAAGGGTATCCAGGTATCAGGAAGCCATATCACTCTTGAGGATGTTCGTACTTATGAGAATGGTAACACCGGTATCCAGGTAAGCAGATATCTTGGAAGTGATGACAGAGATGAATGGCCAAGCTATGACCTTATCCTTAACTGCACATCCTACAGCAATGCGGATGCAGGTTACGAGGATGCTGACGGATTTGCTGCAAAGCTTACAGTTGGCGAAGGCGTAGTATTTGACGGATGTATTGCATACAACAACGCTGATGATGGATGGGATCTCTTTGCAAAGGTAGAGACCGGATCCATCGGACAGGTTACTATCAGAAACTGCGTTGCATTTGCAAACGGTTATGGCGTTGATGGAACAAACGAAGGTAACGGTAATGGCTTTAAGATGGGTGGATCAAGTATCAATGGTCCTCACAAGCTCATCAACTCTGTTGCATGGGGCAATAAGGCTAAGGGTATCGATTCCAACTCGGGTCCTGATATCCAGGTTTACAACAGCATGTCCTTCAACAACGGAAGCAACAACGTAGCTCTTTATACAAACGATACTGCTAACACTGATTATCTGGTTGATGGAGTTATCTCCTTCAGAACAACCGGTGAAAGCACAAATGAAAATATCAAGGCTAAGGGCACACAGGATAAGTCCAAGATCTATGGCAAGAAGAACTTCTTCTGGCAGGATGGAAAGTCAGCAAATAGCGAAGGACTTGCAGTGACAAGCGACTGGTTTGTATCACTTGATGCTCCGTACGCTAACTCATCAGATCCTTACGCAGTGGCAGCTTCCCTTAGAACCTCCAACGGATCAATTGATCTTGGAGACTTCATGAAGCTCACCGACAAGGCCATAGAGGCTATGTCTGCAGCTGGTTTAAGTGCTTCAGAAGTGGCAGCTAACATTGGCGGAAACTACGAAGCAGTTACAGATGAAAGAAATATCGCAGGCTCTGCAGATGATGCTAAGAATGATGAAGAGACTGAGGAAGAGAACGGCGGATCTGGAGAAGCTGGTTCAGGTTCTTCAACATCAGGAAGCACATCCGGAAGTTCATCTTCAGGAAGTGGATCAGGAAGCGGATCCGGTAGCTCAGAAAGCTCAGACAGCACAGGAAGCGAATCCGGCAGCAGCTCTGAGAGCACATCAGCAGCTTCAAGCGCTTCGAGCTCAAGCACTACAGGGACTACAATTCCTACCGGAGAAGTGGCTCAGACAGGTACAACAGTTACCGGTCAGACAAATACTCCTGTAGTAGCCGGTGCAACCCGTGAGAATGGTACTTCATCAGATAATGGAACCGGATCATCTGAAGGCACACAGTCAGATAATGGTTCTTCAAACGAGGCTGCTCAGGCAGACAGCAGTGCAACTCAGGAAAATGTTCAGCAGGATAACAGCGCTGCAACTGAGAACGCTGCAGTAGACAATGGCTCAGATAAGACCATCGTTGATGAGCAGGCTCCAAAGAGCGATAAGCCAGAGAGAAAGGTTCCTGTAGCTCCTATTGCAGGAGGAACAGTAGTAGTGGTTGCAGCAGCTGCAATCGCAGTTAAGACAGGACTTATGGCTAAGCTCCTTGCATTTTTGCACATCATAAAGTGATGTGACAACTATTTTAGTTGCTCCCTTTCGTAAATACATTAAGGAACGACCCGGATGATTATCATCCGGGTTTTTCCATAGCGTAAATCTGTGGTACAATCTTGGGTATGATGAAGTTTGAACTAATAGCTCCATGCCATTTTGGCCTGGAAGCAGTACTTAAAAAAGAAATAATAGATCTCGGCTACGACATTACCGAGGTGGCAGACGGACGAGTTACCTTTGCTGGTGATCCGGACGCTGTTTGTCGTGCCAATATTGGCCTTAGAACTGCTGAAAGGATCCTTATCAAGGTGGGAAGCTTCCACGCTGAGAGCTTTGAGGACCTTTTCCAGGGCACCAAGAGCCTTCCCTGGGAGGAATTCATTCCGGAGAATGGAAAGTTCTGGGTCAAGAAAGCAAGTAGTGTGAAGAGTAAGCTCTTTTCCCCATCAGATATCCAGTCCATCATGAAGAAAGCTATGGTGGAGAGGATGAAGACCAGCTACCACACTGACTGGTTTAAGGAGGATGGACAGGATTTCCCTGTGAGAGTATTCCTTATGAAGGATGAGGTCACTGTGGCCCTTGATACCACCGGAGATTCCCTTCACAAGAGAGGTTACAGGAAGCTGGAATCCAAGGCTCCTATAGCTGAGAATCTTGCTGCCGCACTTATCATGCTTACTCCATGGCATGCTGACAGGATACTTATTGATCCTTTCTGCGGAAGTGGAACTATTCCAATTGAGGCGGCCATGATGGCAGCACATATTGCGCCGGGCATGACAAGGCACTTTACGGCTGAGAGCTGGACCCACATCATCACTCCCCAGAACTGGCAGGATGTGAGAGATGAGGCCAGGGACGAGATCATAACAGATGTAGAGACAGACATTCAGGGCTATGACCTTGACCCAGAGATGATCGAGATAGCCAGGATTAACGCCAGAAAGGCCGGAGTGGAGAACATGATCCACTTCCAGGCAAGAGATATAGCGGATCTTAGCCACAGGAAGAAATATGGCTTTTTGATCACCAATCCGCCTTACGGTGAGAGAATCGGTGACCAGAAGGAACTTCCGCAGCTCTATCGCACCATCGGAGAGAGATACAAGGCACTGGATGACTGGTCCATGTATCTTATCACAGGCTTTGATCAGGCAGAGAAATATATAGGAAGAAAGGCTGATAAGAACAGGAAGATTTACAACGGTATGATCAAGACCTACTTCTATCAGTTTATGGGGCCTAAACCGCCCAGGAGAAACGAGAGAAACACATGACTAATGAACAGATGAAAAAGGTGGCCATTGGAGCCTCGGTGTTTGCTCTTGTTTCCATAACTTTGATGCTGCACAGGTCAGCTACTAAGCACATCCTAATCACAGATGCAGCCGGAGCGCCTGTAGACAGAGGCCTTTCGGATAACTCCTACACACTTTTGATCGACAAGAATGTGCCCCAGGGAAAAGAGAATACACTGATAATCCCATTGCCCGGCAGTGTCAGTTCAGACAACATCCTCTTAGAGGACGGGTATCTTGACCACGAGCTTCGTATTTATATAGATAGCAGGGAAGAGGGCTTTTATAAGGACAATCCCATAGTTACAGACCTGGACATTTTGGAGAAGGCTGTGTGCGTTTCCCGGAACGATTCGGGGAGTGTGTGTCTGGATTTTCAGACGGATCAGCTGTATGTAAATGAGAGCTCTTTGACGGAGTCCAGTACCATTGAGGTGAAGTTTTCAAGACCCGCAGAGAAATATGATCACATAGTGGTAGTGGATCCGGAGGATGGAAATGCACCACTGGATACAGCTCTTTTCCTAAAAGGCGTAGCTGATGCGGATCAGGAGAATGATATCAAGATATACTTTACCAGGCAGACCCAGGAGCCTGTGGATAGGGAAAAGAGACTTTCCCTGATTAAGGATTCCCAGGCGGATCTTTTGGTGGAGCTGTCTGCTGAAGATGCAGATGCTCAGGGAAAAAACGGTCTTACAGCTTACTACAATGACAAGTACTTTGTCAGGCGCATGGATAATGCCAGGTTTGGAGATATAATGCTAAGAAATTGTGCCCTTAAGTCGGGAACTGATGGACTTGGAGTATTACCTGAACGCCCGGAGAACGAGGTGCTTGGCACGTCAAAGATTCCTTCAACCAGGATTAATTTAGAGGGCGACTTTGGGGAGAAGGATATCGAAAGGCTTGCACAGGGCATTTACAGCGGCATTTTAGAGACTTTTGAGGTGATGGAATGAGAATAGTTTTTGCAACGGGAAATAAGGACAAAATGAGGGAGATCAGGCAGATCCTTGGAGGCCTTGATGCAGAGATTTTGTCCATGAAGGAAGCGGGAGTTGATGTGGACGTGGAGGAAAATGGCAGCACCTTTTCTGAGAATGCCAGGATAAAGGCCGATGCCATCTTCAACATCCTTAAGGAAAAAGAACCTGAGGAAGCGGGAAACACAGTGGTTCTGGCAGACGATTCCGGCCTTGAGGTGGACTACCTTGGAGGAGAGCCTGGAATCTATTCAGCAAGATACCTTGGTAAGGATACTCCCTACAGCGAGAAGAATCAGATCATAATCGACCGCCTTGCAGATGCTAAGGATGAGGAGCGAAGCGCCAGGTTCGTATGCGCCATCGCAGCATGTCTTCCCGGGGGAAAGAGCCTTAACACAGTTGGCAAAATGGAAGGAAGGATTGGCTACGAGATCGCCGGAAGTAATGGTTTTGGCTATGATCCAATTTTCTTTTTGCCTGAGTATGGCAAGACTTCAGCAGAGCTATCTGGGGATGAGAAAAATGCCATAAGCCACAGGGGCAAGGCACTGAGGGAGATGGAAAAGCTTTTATCTGAGGAGCTTTCCAAGCTGTAATTTGGATTAGTTATGGTGGTTGGGAGATAATGAAGAAGATTTTAGTAGTCAGTGATACCCACGGGCATGATGACAATTTTTATAGAGTCCTTGACCTGGAGGAACCACTGGATGGGATAATCCATTGTGGGGACTTTGAAGGTTCGGAAGGAAGGTTTGCGCTTGCTGCAGATTGTCCTGTTTATTTTGTGGCAGGTAACAATGATTTCTTTTCTGATCTGAACAGGGAGTTGGAGTTTGAAATAGCAGGGCACAATTGCTTTGCTACCCACGGACATCACTATCTGGTGTCAATGGACCTGGAGAATATCAAGGCAGAGGGAATAGCCAGAGGTGCAGAGTTGATCTTTTTTGGGCATTCTCATAAGCCTGTGGCCAGGAATTCCGATGGGATTTATCTATTTAATCCGGGAAGCCTTTCCTATCCAAGACAGGAAGGAAGAAGACCAAGTTATCTTATTTTAAATCTTGAAGATTCAGGTGAAATAACCTGGGAAATCAAGTATTTATGAGGTTTTGAGAAGTTTTTAAAAAAGTTTTAAAATCATGTTGACAACACTCTGAGAACTATTATATAATATCTCTTGCGTTACGGCTTTAGCCTATAAACGTCTCGGGGTGTGGCTCAGCTTGGCTAGAGCACCTGCTTTGGGAGCAGGGGGTCGCAGGTTCGAATCCTGTCACCCCGACTAGCGTAACGCAACACCTTGCGGGTGTAGTTCAATGGTAGAACACCAGCCTTCCAAGCTGGATACGTGGGTTCGATTCCCATCACCCGCTTTGAGTAGAGAACCTGATGAGGTATTTCACGAATCTGGTTCGAACCATGGGTGGCCACTTAGCGAGGTTTTATCGAGCTTAGTGGAGCATCCCAAAGCAGAAAATGAATACATCTACTCATTTTTTACCGTGTGTCCGTAGCTCAGCTGGATAGAGCAACGGCCTTCTAAGCCGTGGGTCGGG
>CAMVRW010000003.1 GCA_947169985.1 uncultured Butyrivibrio sp.
TTGATACATTCCAGGGTCTTGTAAACAATGGTTACTTCGATCCTTCAGGAATCGGCCTTACAAACGACGAAGTAAAGAACAACTTCATGGCTGGCAAGTATGCGTTCTACATGAACGGAACATGGAACTGTGCAGATTTCGCAGCTAACGAAGAGTTCCTTGCAAAGGTTAAAGTTGGTGAGTTCCCAGTTATCAACGCTGACAAGGCTAAGCTTGGTCAGGTTATCGGTGGACCTTCAGACACACTTGCAGTTGCAGCTTCTTCACCTAACGCTGAGAGAGCAGCAGAGTACACATTTGAGCTTGGAAGACTTATCTGCCACTATGGTTATCTTGATGGCTGCGGACTTCCTGCATGGACACCTTATGGTGACACAAGCTCAATCAATCCTCTTACACAGACTGTATCTGAGATCGTAAGCAAAGCTGATAAGTTCGTTCTCTTTGGAGATACAGCTATGAGCGCTGATTCTGCAAACACATATCTTTCATATGTAGATCAGGTTTATGGATGCCTTCTTGATGGACAGCAGTTCATTGATGGCCTTGCTAAGGATATTCAGTAATTAAGTTAATTAAGAAACTCCGGCTTCCATTTTTTAGGGAGCCGGAGGCTTCTTTGGAAGGACCTGTGTATGAAATCTAAAATCGATGTCAAAAAGGGGATCACTGTTTTTCTTTTTCTTCTTCCGGGCCTGGCTCTTTTCATAAGCATACTTATAGCTCCTATCGCTGTGTCAGTTTACAGGAGTATGTATGACTGGAATGGCTTTTCGGAGGGCACTTTCATCGGCTTTGCCAATTACATAGAGCTGTTTACCAACGGATCCATCAAGTTTATGACGGGTCTTAAGAATTCCATGATCCTGGCATTTTTCTCAGTATTTGTTCAGCTGCCATTTGCTCTTTTCCTGGCTCTGTTACTGGGAAGAAAACCTAAGAAGGAAAGAGCTTTTCTTTCAATTTTCTTTATGCCGGTACTTATTTCAACGGTAGTTATAGGTCAGCTCTGGCTGAAGATCTATAACCCGGATTACGGTCTTTTAAACAGATTCCTTGATGCTGTTCATCTTGGTGATTGGAAGCATGTATGGGTCGGCGATGTTAAGACTGCTCTTGGAAGCGTTATTGTTCCTACAGTCTGGCAGTATATCGGCTATCATATGCTTCTTATGTACGCAGGAGTAAAGGGCGTTTCAACTGACCTTAGGGAAGCTGCCATGCTTGATGGCGCAACACCCTGGCAGGTGGACAGATATATTGTTATTCCTGTGATCAAGCCAATTATAAGAGTAAGCGTTATCTTCGCAGTTACCGGATCTTTGAAGACCTACGACCTTGTTCGTATCCTGACTGAAGGCGGACCTTTCCAGTCTACAGAGGTACCAAGTACATTGCTCGAGAACATGTTGTTCCTTAGGAACAGGTACGGAATGGGAAGTACCATATCGGTAATGTTGATAATACTTTGCTTTGCCTTTGCGCTTCTTATAACTGCAGCTTTCAGGGAAAAGGATGAATAATATGGAAAACAATCAGATGGAGGCGGTAAAAAAATCTAATCCTGCCGCCAAAGTGTTAATGTATATATTCCTTGTGTTCTGGGCTTTGGTGAACCTGTTCCCAATCTATTTCATGTTCACCTTCTCACTTAAGTCCAACGAGGAAATATTTGGTTCAAATATCATAGGTCTTCCTAAAGAGTGGCTCTGGTCCAATTACGTAACCGCTCTTAATACAGGAAACATGGCCCTTTACTTTGTGAACAGTTTGCTGGTTACAACACTGGCTATTGCAATATCTTTGATTGCAGCCATGATGGCAACCTATGCGATCACAAGAATCAAGTGGGGACTTAATAAGCTTACAAATGCATTCTTTATGCTTGGACTTACAATTCCAATCCAGGCATCTATCGTGCCGGTTTATGTAGTCCTTTCCAAGATGCACTGGCTCAACAAGTATTCCACTTTGATCGTACCTTACTCAGCTTTTGCGCTTTCAATGTCCATTCTCATCTGCACAGGCTTTATGGTGGAGATACCCTATGCATTGGACGAAGCAGCAAGAATAGATGGATGCGGACTTGCGGAAACCTTCTTCAGGATAATCCTCCCCCTGATGAAGCCCGCAGTATCCACTGTTGGTGTGTACTCATATCTTCAGTGCTGGAATGAGTTCATGTTTGCCAACGTATTTATCTCAGATTCCAAACACAGGACACTTCCTGTAGGTATCAAGGCTCTTTCCGGTCAGCACACAACAGACTGGGGCCCTATTGGAGCAGCTTTGGTTATTGCAACCTTCCCGACTCTTGGTTTCTACCTGTTTCTAAGCGGAAAGATCCAGGAGAGCTTTATTGCAGGAGCGGTCAAAGGTTGATCTATAACAAAATATCTTTATCACTACCCCTCGCGGCAAGCCCTGGAGAATAAGCTTCCAGGGCTTGTCAATTTTTACAGACAGGACAAAACGTGTTATCTTATGCATATGAGTTTATTTAACAGGTTTTCTTCCGAACAGAATAAGAGAGCAAAATCTCTTTCCTTCAGACTTCAGCGCCTTGTGCTGGGGATTGTATTTCTTGTCATTATTTCCTTCCTTATATCAGTTTTACTTATCTCTGAAAGGGAGCGAAGGGACTATGGAAAGCGGGAGTCAGAGAATATACTTAAGACTCTTTCAAGCAACATATCTTCTGATATTCAGGGATACTCGGAAATTTCCCGACTGGTTATGACTGAAAGCCGCCTTGTGGATTTTCTTAGGGCAGATTCCTCTGTAGTAGATATCAGTATGATCAACGATGCCAGATATGGAGTCATGGATATCCTCAATGTTACTGAGGGTGTGGATACAGTCATAGTCATAAGGAATGATCTGATAATGCTGTCCACAAACCGCTTTACCTACTGGTATGATTACGACCTGATGCAGACAGAGGATTGGAAAAAAGATATCATTGACGCCAAGGGTGCAACTGTGATCTCACTAAATTCCAATGGCGTAGCCCACAAAGCCGGAAACCGTCAGATGGTAACTATCGGCAGAGCAATCTACGATATCGATAGCCAGGACAGAACCGGTATAATGATGATGAATATCTCCACCAGAGTCTTTGACAAGATGCTGGGCCAGCTGCGATACAACGATATCTGCATAACCAGTGATGATGGTATTTTCCTTGCAGGTAACGAGAAATACGCAGATTACTTCGACAGCTCTTTTTCCGGAAAAGGAATAAGTCACAAGATAGTATCCCTGGGACAGGGGAAGGGACAGGGACTGGTCTCAGGCTGCAGAGTCGGCAATTTCCCCATTGTGATCCTTAAGGTTTCCTCATTTGGTTCAGAGGGTATTCCCTTCAGAATTATTTACGTGCTGCTGATCCTGTTGATCATCTTCGTTGCGGCTACGGTTTACACAGGCTCTTTTGTCAAAAAGAATATTACAGACCCTATATTTGAGCTGTCTGATGCCATCGTCAAGAACAGGGTATCAGGGGAGCTGAAGATCATAGATAAGCCAATGCCCAACACTGAGCTTGCCATGCTGGAGGGCGATTACAACAACATGATCGACCATGTGAATCAGCTGATCGACACCCTGATGGAAAAGGAAAAGACACTTCAGAAGGCGGAAATGCGTGTGCTTCAGGAGCAGATAAAACCGCACTTTTTGTACAATTCCCTGGAGACCATTGGATTTATGGCGCTGGAAGCAGGGGCGGACAAGGTTCACGATGCATTGGAGACCCTTGGAAGCTTTTATAGGAACTTCTTAAGTAAGGGCGGAAGAGAGATACCTCTTTCCCGTGAGGTCAAGATCGTTAAGGATTACCTGTCGCTGCAGAAGCTGCGCTACGGTGATATAATAGAGGACGAATATGATGTGGAAGAGGCGGCGGAATCCTTCATAGTTCCTAAGCTGATCCTGCAGCCTCTGGTTGAGAACAGTATCTACCACGGAATCCGCTTAAAGGGTGAAAAGGGACTTATCAGTATCAGGGCCTATCTGGAAGAGAAGGCAGCAGATGATGATCTGGTAAAAGAGCTGCACATCATAGTTACGGATACCGGTGTGGGAATGGAAGAGGAACAGATCAGGAAAATCCTTTCCATGGATAAGAAGGACAGGCCTGCGGAGGCGGATGAGAGCTTTGGACTTTGGGGCACCATCGAGAGGATCCGCATGTATACCGGCAATGAGGATTGTGTAAAGATCGAGAGTGAAACAGGGGAGTTCACCAGAATCGAGATAACGATACCGGACATGTCTATGACTGGGGCGAAGGTCTGAGAAATCCGGGATGATATATTTGTTGTGGGAGAGAGTATGGACAGAGCTATCAGGGTAATGATAATAGATGACGAGGAGTCAGCCAGAAAGCTGATGAGAGCAGCCATCAAGTGGGATGAGTTGGGGATGGAGGTTGTCGGGGAAGCAGCCAGTGGAATTGAGGCAATCAACATCATAGATGACCTTAAGCCGGACATCGCTTTTGTGGACATCTCAATGCCTTTCATGAATGGTATTGAGTTCACTGAGACAGCCACTTCAAGATATCCAAACCTTGTGATCATCATAATGACTGCCATCGATCAGTTTGAATATGCAAGGAAATGCGTGAGCCTTCCAGTGTTTGAATATATGTTAAAGCCCATGGTCAGGGAAGAAATCACAAAGGTTCTCGAAAAGGCCAGGGACAAGATCTCAAAGGAGAAGGACTATTGGGCGGAGCTTGAGGCCAAAGCCGATGATGGCGGAGACCAGGCTGAGTCAGGTTCTACCGATCAGATTAAAAAGTATCTTGAGGAGAACTTTACTGACTCTAAGCTGAACCTGGCGTTTGTGGCCCAGCACTTTGGCTTTTCTGCCAGCTACCTTTCAAGGAAATTCAAGCAGGATACAGGAAAAAAATTCGTGGAATATCTCAACGAACTTCGCATGGAAAAAGCGAAGGAGTTTGCAGAGAAGGGCACCAAGATGTACGTTGCAGCCTCTGACGTAGGCATCCCCGATCCCAACTACTTCTCCAGATGTTTCAAGAAATTCACCGGGAAGAGCTACTCCGACTACATGGCAGAGAATGGGAAAAACTGATAAGAAAAGATTAAGCCGGAATGACTTGCATTCCGGCTTTTTTAGTGCCTCTCGTCTTCATTCTCAAAGCGTTCGCAGAACCTTGCTGAAAAAGAGGGCTTTTCACCGCCAATAGTCAGGTGGGTGATATCGCCAATGCGCAAGGTTCTGAAGATAGCAATGCCCTTTTGTCTTTCCTCTGAAACTACCTCTGTGAGGGAGGTTGGGGCCATGGCCAGAAACTGCAGTGGAACGAAAGGTGAAGTGTTCCATAGTCTTGATAGCAGTACGCAGGTTATTCCAAAGTGACAGAAAAAGCCCAGCGTCTTGTCGTTTCCTTCACGTACTGAATAGATATTGCCATTTCTAACATATCCATAGTCTTCCAATAACTGGTCAAAAGAGCTGATGACTGAGTCATAAATTTCACAGGCATTTGAAGCCTTTATTAAAGAAGACTCTCTCCATCCATTTACATCAAACATCTCTGAGTGATCACCATAATATGAAGGCATCATATCCCAGACAATGCGCTTTTTGAAAAGACCTGTCTCCGGATCTTTGGCAATTTCGTTGCAATAGGCGTTTCTTGTTTCTTCATCTGCTCTGTTCGGATCGAAAAGAGCAGGAAATTCCTGTAGCCATTCCAAAGTAGTTGCGTTCATCCCTAGCTCTTTTAAGCTGTATTCCGCTGTAGCCACAGCTCTGCCAAGAGGTGAAACAAATGCCTCATCAATTCCCAGGCTCTTAACCTGCTTTGCAAAAAGCTCAGCCTCCACTTTACCTTTTTCAGTCAGGCTGTCTATCGCATAGTCCGGATCTCCGTGTCTTATAAAAAATAGCCTCATATAGCTCTTTTCCCTTCTGCATTCTCTTTGCACATTATTGTTGCATTCTAGTGCTTCCTGGTCAATCAAAACCGCCCATTCCAAAAACAAAATTTCTAGCATAATATCAAATAATTGAAATTTGGTTGCAAAAGTGACAAATTTTCGTATCAAAAGGGGTGGAATTTGTTCTCCTTAAGCGTTACTATTCTCTCGTTGGACACAAAAAATTCACAAAATAAAAAGTGTGTTAAATAACGGAGGTACGTGTGGCATGTACAAGAAGACTCTTGTAGGTATTACATCAGCAGTAACAGCAGTTTCAATGGTAATTGCACCTTGCATGACAGCATATGCAGAGGATGTGACAGAGAAGTTGGACATTACCAGTGATAGAAATATTGAAGGAAATGTAGTTTCTGATGGAACTGATAACAGTCTGATAAATGACGCTCTCGTAGAAGTATCAGGATCTGATACAGACGTTACAATAAGTGGAAATGTTGATGGATCTGCGGTTGTTACAGGTGAAGAACAGAGCTATGGTCCAAACTATACATATTTTCATAAATATAACGATACTGAGGTTTATGAAATACGTGAATATGACACTCAGACCAAGTCTGGTGGAGCCGAGGCAGGTGTCAGTGTTAGTGGAGGTGCTTCTGTTACTGTTGGTGGCAATGTTATTGGAGGCGCGAACGGAGCAAGTGTTAGTGATGACAGTGACCTGACTGTTAACGGAGATGTTGTGGCAACTGGTCAGCAGTCAGTTATATCAGGCCATAAATATACCGGTTCAGATATTGTACAGACCACAGGAACTGAAGAAATAAAGCCAGGATCAGATAGAAGCAACTTGGGATATGCAGTAAAGGCAGATGCTACAGCCAATGAACAGAATGCAATTGGTTACACCAACTACATAGACGGTGCAGGAATCTTTACAGATGGTGACGGAGACATTCTTGTCAAAGGTGATGTAACATCTGTCGGTTCCGGTATAACAATAGATACCAATACTAACGGAGAAAAAGGCTCTATCACAGTTTTGGGAACCATCAAAGGTGACGAGTACGGTATTGTTATCAAAGACGGTTATTCCATGCTCGATTACTATGATTCACAGTCCCAGTATTATAACCCTCCGATGACAGGTGGCAGTTATCAGGATTATCATGAAAGATGCATTGCAGCAGGCGAGAGCGAGGAAAGCTTCCAGGCAAGAAGCAAAGCAGCCGGTGACAGACTTGTAGCTGAAATGCCTGAGATTACCGTATATGCAATAGAGAGTAAAAGACTTATCAATAACAGTAGAGATAATGATTATTTTGAAGCTTACCAGGTAGCATACAACCAGGTAGTAAATGCTATCAATTACATCATCAAGCACGATGATAATGTAACAGTTACAGCAAGCACAAAGACAATTGATGCTCAGGATTATTTTGTAACCAAGATCAACCAGGCCTTCGAGGTTGCTGCAGATGTTCCAAGCGGATATTACCTCAGCGGTGGTGAGAATGTTAAGGTTACAGACAAGGGAAATGGACGTTACGAGCTGATCCTTACAGGCATAGGCGGAAAGATCAACGTAAGAGCTGAGCTCATACCTGTTACTAAGTCAGAAGAAAAGTCATATGATGTTGTGGTAGAAGAGGTATCTCAGAGTGAAACAACACCTGTACAGCAGATAGTTCCTACATCAACTCAGGCCCTTGCAGCAGTTTCTAATCTTACAAGCCAGGCTGATACTCAGGCATTTATCGCAAAGGTCAGCGGTGAAAAGCCAGCTCATACAGTAGCATTTGAAGTAAAGAATGTTTCACCTATTCAGTATAAGGAAGCAGTTATCAGTAACGTTGCATCAGTTCCAGCAGGCGGTGCGTTCAACCTTGTAACTGATCAGCCGTCACTTTTCGATTCCAAAATGGTAGATGCTCTGATGGCAAGAAGTGATATCGACGTTAACGTAGTATTTGGCTATGGCGGAAAGACCTACAAGGTAGTTATCCCTGCAGGTTACAATATCAGAAGCCTTCTTGATTCAAATGGTTATTGCGGATTCTTAAGACTCCTTGCAATCCTTGGAGGAACGGTAATCTAATTACAAACCAGATATATAAAAAAACTTTGTTAGCACTCACATTAAGTGAGTGCTAAATTTTTGTTGACTTTTACCCTTGGGGGTCATAAAATTTTATTTGGGCCCGGAGTATACCATTTGCCTGGGCCAATATTTCTTTTAACAAAGGAGTGAGAATTATGGCTTCAAAAAAGGGTAATCTTTCAATCAACAGTGAGAACATGTTTCCGATCATTAAGAAATGGCTTTATTCGGATCATGATATCTTTTACAGAGAAGTAATCTCAAATGCATGCGACGCTATCACCAAGATCCGCAAGATGGATATGATGGGTGAGTACCAGCTTCCTGATGGATTCAAGCCTCGCGTGGACATCATTCTTAACGATAAAGACAAGACTATCAAGGTTGTAGATAACGGTATTGGTATGACAGCTGAGGAGGTTGAGGAGTACATCAATCAGGTGGCTTTCTCAGGCGCTACAGACTTCCTTAACAAGTACAAGGATAAGGCAAACGCAGACCAGATCATCGGACATTTCGGTCTTGGTTTCTATTCAACCTTTATGGTATCTGACAACGTAGATATCGATACACTTTCCTGCAAGGGAGGTCCTGCTGTTCACTGGACCTGTGACGGCGGCTCTGACTTTGAGATGGAGGATGGCGACAAGACAGAGGTTGGTACAACAGTAACACTTCACCTTTCAGAGGACTGCCTTGAGTTCTGCAACGAGTACAAGGCAAGAGAAGTAATCGAAAAGTACTGCTCATTCATGCCTTATGAAATTTATCTTTCAAAGGAGAACGAGGAAGGAACAGAGACTATCAAGGCTTCTGAGAAGCTCGACTCTGATACCGTAATCGAGGAAGTTCATCCTGAGAAGAAGGAAGGCGAGACTGAGGAACCTGAGCTTCAGTACAAGATAAAGAGACGCCCTCAGCTTCTTAACGATACACATCCTCTCTGGGCTAAGACACCTAAGGATTGCACAGAGGAGGAGTACAAGGAGTTCTACAGAAAGGTGTTCAGAGATTTCAAGGAGCCTCTTTTCTGGATCCACCTGAACATGGATTATCCTTTCAACTTAAAGGGTATCCTGTACTTCCCTAAGATCAACATGGAGTTCGAATCTATAGAGGGAACAATCAAGCTTTACAACAACCAGGTATTCATCGCTGACAACATCAAGGAGGTTATCCCTGAGTATCTGATGCTCCTTAAGGGTGTCATCGACTGTCCTGATCTTCCTCTTAACGTATCAAGATCAGCTCTTCAGAACGACGGCTTCGTTAAGAAGATCTCTGAGTACATCTCCAAGAAGGTTGCAGAGAAGCTTGCAGGCCTTTGCAAGACAGATAAAGAGAACTACGACAAGTACTGGGATGACATCAGCCCATTCATCAAATATGGTTGCCTGCGCGATGACAAGTTCTGCGAGAAGATGACAGACTATATTCTCTTCAAGAACCTGGATGGCAAGTACCTTACAACTCCTGAAGCTCTTCAGATCAACAAGGAAGCTGAAGAGGAAGCAGATAAGGAAGAGAATGCTGTTGACGAAAGCGGCAATAAGGTAGAGGCTGAGGTGGTAGACGAAGGCGCTAAGACTGAAGATGCAGCTAAGGCTGAGGATGAGAAGGAAAAAGAGCCACGTACCATCTACTACGTAACTGACGAGCAGCAGCAGAGCCAGTACATCAACATGTTCAAGGCTCAGAAGATGGAAGCTTTCATCATGAAGCACAACATCGATGTGCCTTTCATGGAGCAGCTTGAGAGAAAGAACGAGGGCATCAGATTCCAGAGAATCGATGCAGACCTTACTGATACATTTAAGTCCAGAACTTCCAAGAAGGCAGCAGCTGAGCTTGAAGAGAAGGAAAAAGAGCTTTCAGAGAAGATCAAGAAGGCTCTTAAGAATGACAAGCTCAACATCAAACTTGAGAAGCTCAAGGATAAAAAGGTTTCCTCAATGCTTACTGTTTCTGAGGAATCAAGACGTATGGCAGACATGATGAAGATGTATGCTGCCAACGGAATGGGAATGGGCTTTGGTGATTTCGGTAAGGAAGGCCAGACACTTATCCTCAATGCAAACCATCCTCTTGTACAGTATGTAATGGAGCACGAGGACGGCGATAACACAAAGATGATCTGCGAACAGCTCTATGATCTTGCATGCATCCAGAACGCACCATTAGAGGGTGAGGCAATGACCAGGTTCGTTCAGAGAAGCAATGAGATCATGCTCATGCTTGCTAAATAAGGTAGATATATGGCAAAAGAGATATGGCGCCCCGGAAACATGCTGTACCCGATACCTGCGGTAATGGTCAGCTGTGGAAGGCAGGGCGAAAACCCTAACATCATAACTGTGGCATGGGCCGGGAATGTGTGCTCATCTCCTGCTATGCTCTCTATCTCCGTCAGGAAGGAGAGATACTCCTACAACATCATCAAGGAGACCGGAGAGTTCGTGGTAAATCTTACCAGCAGACAGCTTACAAGGGCTGCAGACTGGTGCGGAGTCCGTTCCGGAAAAGACTTTGATAAGTTCAAGGAAATGAATCTGACTCCTCAGAAATCCGTGGAAGTATCCTGTCCCGGAATTTTAGAGAGTCCTGTGAACATAGAGTGCAAGGTTCATTCAATCCACGAGCTTGGAAGTCATGATATGTTCATTGGAGAAGTCCTCTGCGTAACCGTAGATGACAGATTCATGGATGATAAGGGCAGGTTCGACCTTGGAGCAGCAGACCTTGTGGCCTACTCTCACGGCGAGTACTTTGCCCTTGGAGAGAAGCTTGGAAAGTTCGGCTATAGCGTCGCCAAAAAGCCCAGAAGTACAAAGAAAAAATCTGATAAGAAATGATTTACAGCCGAGAAGGTTCATTTAGAACTTTCCCGGCTATTTTTTTACCAAATAAACAAAAAAAACGACAGAATAAACATAACGATAACTAGAGTGGAATATTATGATAAAATGTCAATAACTATCCCTTTGAGCCGGAGAAGAAAATGAAGAACATGGTAGATATCGAGGTTGTCCTCGATGAGAAGTACATAGACCCTAAAGTTACCATCAAGACTAGGGAAAATACGAGACAGGTAGAGAATATCATCTATGCCATTGAAAATGCCTCTGATTCTGATTTTCCGCAAATTGCAGCCTATCAGGATTCAAAGCTGATCTTTGTGTCCCAGAAGGATATAGTAAGGGCCTACGTTGAGGGAAGAAAGGTAATGCTTCAGACGGAGGATGACCTTTATACCGTGAAAAAGAGCCTTGCAGGTCTTGAAAGTGACTTGAATGAACTGAGATTTCTCCGTATTTCTCAGTCTGAAATAATTAATCTTTACAAAGTAAAATGCTTTGATTTTAACGCAGTAGGGACCGTGGGAGTTGAGTTCGACTGCGGTGTAAAGACCTGGGCATCCAGGAGCAGAGTAAAAGATATCAAGGCAAAAATAAAAGCCAATGAAGAAGCCCGGGAAGAAAAGGATTCCGGGCGAAAGGAGAGAAGACTATGGAACTGAGAAATAAGATCATAATCAAATCTCTGATTGGCTTTATTATAGGAATATTTGTGGGACTGTTTTTCTGGTTCATGAATTCCGGAGACTATTCAGGAACGGCCTTTGTTATTCACCTTATCATGTCGGGAATCCTGGGACTTATCGCTATGGGGGGCTCTATTGTATATGACATTGAGAGTTGGGGACTTTTAAAGGCGACAGCCACTCATTATATTCTGGTAATGATGGATTATGTAATTGTTGCCACTGCTCTTGGCTGGGTTACTTCTATTATTGAAATGATGATTTTTCTCTCAGGAATGACGATCATATACGCTATGATATGGCTTTTTGAAAGCTATCTGTGGAAGAGGACAATAAGGAAAATGAATGAGCAGCTAAAAGAAATGCAGGAGAGATGACCTATGAAGTTTAAGATCCTTGTTTCTGGTAAAAACAAAAAAGTTATAGCAGATATATGTGAACATTTGGCTACGGACAGAGGGTACCATACTGTGAAGTGTCCGGCTAATAAAGCTGCGCTGTTTGATGCTGCTTTGTCTGAACTTCCAAGAGTAATAATCTTGTGCCTTGGAGATGAAACCAAAGATTCCATCAAGGTTTATGATGTTATGACTGATCTATCCAAGCGAGGAGGTTGCCCGATTATAGTTATCACCAATGAAGAGGATGAAAAGACCTTTATCAATCATTCGGCTCTTTCAAAAGTTCTTTTCCTAAGGAGACCTGTATCTCTTCTGGCACTTTATGAAAAACTGTCTGAGATGGAGGAGGCACTTAAGAACGGAGATGATCTGATACAGACTGCCTTTAAGGAATATCATAACGAAAATCCGGATGCAGGCAGGAAGAGAAAGCATATCCTGGTGGTGGATGATGACTCGGAGCAGCTCATTACAATTAAGGAACAGCTGGAGGAGTTCTACGATGTGACTCCGGTTAAATCCGGTGATGCGGCGTTTAGATTTCTTTTAAAAAAGATACCAGACATTATTCTTCTGGATTACATGATGCCGGGAATGGATGGAACAGAAGTTTTGCGAAGGATAAGGACTGTGGATGAATATGCTTCAATACCGGTCATTTTCCTTACGGGAACCACTGAAAGAACCGCTGTACTAAGGATATTGACTGAGCTTAAGCCGCAGGGTTATATTGTGAAGCCTGCGAAAAAATCTAAGCTTGTGGCAAAGATCATAGACATATTGGGGTGACTAATATGGAACTTGATACAAAGTGGATTGAGGACATTGGACTTGATGTTAAGCAGGGGTGCGAGTATACGGGAGGTGCAGAAAAGTATTTTTCTGCACTTTTGCGTTTTTATAACAATTATGAAAAGAACCGTGGGAAGATTCATGAGTTCCTGGCTGCAGGCGACTACGAGAACTACACCATAACGGTTCATGCCCTTAAGAGCAATTCCAAGATGATAGGTGCTATGGAACTTGGCAAGTCCTTCGAAGAATTGGAAAATGCCGGCAGAGAAAAAGACATACCGACTATTCAAGGCAGTACCGGAAAAGTCCTTGATGATTATGCAGCTCTTATTGAGAAGCTGGCACCAATTTCCCAGATGGGAGAGGTGAAGGCAGCAGATGAGATATCTGCAGAGGTGGCAAAAGAAACAGCTGATAAGCTCTTAACTGCCCTTGATGACTTTGAGGCGGATGAGGCCATGGAGCTTGTAAAAAAGCTATCGGGATATCCTTTCAGGCTAACCCAGAAGGAAAAGCTTGAGCAGGCAAAGAACTACATTTCAGACTTTATGTACGATGAAGCCGCAGACCTTGTTAGGGAGATCATCCCTTCCATAGAGTAAATGAACGGGTAAATAATTTGAATAAGATTAGAACAATCCTTACGGTAATTCTGATAATTGTTTTTGGCTATATTCTCATTGGTGAAATAGTTATGCCACGAAATGCGCTGATATCCGGGATAGTGTGTGATGAGCTTCCTGCTGATAAGTGGATGCTTGTCAGGGAAGACGGCAGCAAAGTGCCCTTTGAGGTCCCGGGAAAAGCTGATGGGGATGTTTTGCTGCAGACTACACTTCCTGAAACCTTTGATGAGGATTACGATGCGCTGTGCTTCAGGGGCATGGACATGAAGATCTACATCGATGGGCAGCTGCGGGAAGATGTGGCATCAGAGCACTATGGCTATCTGGGTGACAGATCAGCTGAAAAGTATGTGTTTGTTTCTCTACGGCCGGAAGACGCAGGAAAAGATCTTTTGGTTAACTATGAGTATAACTATGGAGTAGTCTACGAGGTTTATATAGGCACAAGAATAGGCGTTATGGGGCATCTGTTCAGACTATATGGCCTTGAGCTATTTGTGGGACTGATACTTATCATCATTGGTCTTATCTGTCTTGTTGCTGCTGTTGCTTATAAGTATCTCTATGGCAAATATCTTGAACTTGAGCACCTTTCCATCGGCGCCATTCTTGGAGCCTGCTGGGTGCTGTCTAATTCTGTCTTTCGTCAGTTTTATACCAGCAATATTTCTGTGATGTCAGACATACCATTTCTCATGGTAATGATCATGCCACTTCCATATCTGGTATTTATTAATTCCCTTCAAAATGGCAGATACTACAAAGCTATAATAGCTGTCAGTATCCTTGAGATTGCCAATTTTGTCTTTTGCATCACTTTGTTTGTCACGGGGAAGGTGCCTCTGGCAGACAGTTTTATTTTCTCAGCAATATGCGCTCTTATCGGCATAAGTGTAATCTTTGTCACGGTTCTTTTGGACCTGAAAAAACATCTGATAGGATCCTATATATTTGTGGCTGCAGGATTCGGCGTTCTGGCCATCGCAGCTATAGTGCAGATCCTGGCCTATCAGTTTGCTCACGACGGAGTCTTCTCCGGCTTGTTTATGGCCCTGGGTCTTTTTGGCTTCATGATCTGCTCCATTATCCACACCATCAAACAGATAATCGGAATAAGGCTTGAGTCCAACGAGCTTCTTCACATCAACAAGGCAAAGGACGATTTCCTTGCCAACATGTCCCATGAGATCAGGACGCCCCTTAACGGAATCCTTGGAATGGATGAGATGATCATCAGGGAAGCGGCTCAGAGCAACATAAAGAAATATGCTTTGGAGATCAAGAGCGCAGGAAATACTCTTTTATCAATAATAAATGACATCCTTGATCTGTCTAAGATTGAGTCCGGAAACTTCGAGATCATCCCGGTGGAATATGACGTGGCTTCAGTCCTTAATGATGTGCTGATCATGACAAGACCCAGAGCTCAGAAAAAGAACCTTGAATTCAACTACAATGTGTCAGGGGAAATCCCATCTATGCTCTACGGAGATGAGATCAGGATCAGGCAGGTGATGCTGAACATAATCAACAATGCCATTAAATATACCCAGGAAGGTCATGTTGATGTGGCCGTCGAAGCAAAATGCGAGAACACGGGGCATTTCGTGGATCTGGTGGTTAGAGTTTCCGATACTGGAATGGGCATCCGGGACGAGGACAAGGAGAAACTCTTTAAGAGCTTCCAGAGGCTTGAGGAAAAGAAAAATCGCAGCATTGAAGGCACCGGACTGGGACTTCATATTACTTACAGATTGCTGGAAATGATGGATGGAGACATACAGCTCGAAAGCGAATATGGCATCGGAAGTACCTTCGAAATAACTATTCCTCAGAAGGTTGTAAATGCACAGCCAATAGGAGATTTTTCCCAGGCGGTAAAGAACTATCTGGACAATATTGAAACAGATGAAGTGGAGCTTTACGCACCGGCAGCGAAAATACTTGTGGTGGATGACAATGCCATGAACCTTGAGGTTATGGAGGGACTGCTGCTGGATACCAAGATAAAAGTTACGTTGGTAGATTCAGGACAAAAGTGCATTGATGCCGTAAAGGAAAGCAGATTCGACTGCATTTTGCTGGATCAGATGATGCCGGGAATGAACGGAGAAGAAACTCTTTCTGAAATGCTCAGGCTGGGAATCCTTGATGGAACACCGGTTGTGGCCCTTACAGCTGATGCTATCATAGGAGCCCGGGAGAGCTACATTCAGAAGGGGTTCACGGATTATGTATCAAAGCCTGTGAAGTATGATGCTCTTGAGAAAGTTCTGAAGCAGTACATTCCAAAAGAAAAGCAGCTTGTTCATACTGCCGCTGATGAACTTCCCGCGATGCTGATCTGGGGTAATGATTCAGATAAGCTTAAGGCAGAAAAAGAGAGGCTGGATGGAATATACAAATGCGTATGTGTTGTTGGAGAAAAAGCCAGAGATAAGTATCTTGAAAAACACGAGCCTGTAGGCGTAATGCATATCACCTGAAAAGGAGGCGAAGAAATGAAAAGATTTATGAGTGTTGCGCTAACATCGTTGTTGGCGGGGGGGCTTATTTCCTGTGGCACTCCAGAAAATACTGATTTTGTACCGGAAGCCAGCGGCAGCACAGCTAATGAAGCTTCTTTGGCCGATGCAGGTGAGACCGAGAACTCCGCCGAAGAAGCTGAGGGTGAGGCTGCGTTCCATATAGGCATTGTTACAGGCTCCTATTCCCAGTCTGAGGATGACAGGCGAGGTGCAGAAGCTTTCCAGAACAAATATGGTGAGGATATGGTCACCCTGGCAATTTATCCGGACAACTTCACTGAAGAACTGGATACAACAGTGCAGATCACAGTGGGGCTTGCTGATGATCCGGATATGAAGGCAATCATCGTCAATCAGGCAGTTGATGGGACCACAGAGGCCTTCCGCCAGATCAAGGAAAAACGTCCTGACATCCTTTGTATAGCGGGAGAGGCTTATGAGGATTTTTCCGATATAGGGGAAGTGGCGGATCTGGTGGTTAATTATGACTTTATCAGCAGGGGCTATCTTATGGTCCGTACGGCCCACGAGCTTGGATGTGATACCTTTGTCCATGTGTCTTTTCCCAGGCATCTGTCTTATGAATCCGTATCAAGGCAGGTTGCTATTATGAAAGCCGCCTGTGAAGAATTTGGTATGAACTTTGCCATGGAAGAAGCCCCTGATCCAACCACGGAAGTGGGAGTGCCTGGAGCCCAGTCTTATATATTGGAAAATGCTCCAAAGTGGGTTTCCAAGTACGGACAAAAATCGGCGTACTTTTGCACTAATGATGCGCACACAGAGCCACTTATAAAGAGTCTTATGGAAAATGGAGGCTACTTTATAGAGGCTGACCTTCCGTCACCATTAATGGGATATCCGGGGGCTCTTGACCTGGATCTTACTGGTGCAAGCGGAGACTTTGAGCAGATCACCAAGACAGTTGAAGATGCTGTGGTTGCTGCAGGAGGAAGTGGTCGCTTTGGTACATGGACCTATTCCTATGGGTATGCTGTTTCTGCTGGTCTGGCAGAGCATGCCAGAAATGTGATCCTGGGAGATAGCAAGCTGGGAAGTATCAGTGATCTTTCAAAGGCCTATGGAGTCTTTTCTCCAGGAGTGAAATGGAACGGATCAGGTTATTCTGATGCAGAGACCGGCGAGAAGTGGGACAACATTTTCCTTATTTATCAGGATACATACATCTTTGGTGAACCGGGACGATACATGGGGACTACAGAAATAGAAGTGCCACAGGAGTACTTTACTATTAAGTAGGAGCTGGCTATGGAAGATAAGGCTAAAAGAGATATAGAAAGAAAACACAAAAAGAATAGCATGCTTATTCCACTTATACTGCTGTTTATATTTATGACAGTCATGGTGGTCTATGTTTCTGCGCTGATGTACAGGGTTGCTGTATCCAATTCCTATGCCGTAATGGAAGACAGAGTGCTGACTGTTTCTGCCATGGTAAACAACCACTTGAATACTGCTGAGAACGTGCTTCATGTGGCGGGTGATTCCGTAAATCATATGCTGGTAAGTGGTACTACTTCTGCCAGGATACATGAGTTCCTGGTTGATGAAACCACAAATATTGCAGAGCAGTTTGATGAAAATTATACCGGTATTTATGGCTATATTATGGGAAAGTACATCGATGGTCTCAACTGGGAACCACCGGAAGGGTACGATCCAAAGAGTCGTGAATGGTTTATCATTGCAAAGGAAGCTGGGGGAAAGGTTGTCTTTTCACCGCCTTATATTGATGCTCAGACAGGGAATCTTATTATCTCATCCTGTAGAATGCTTCCTGATAAGCAGAGTGTTATTGCCCTGGACGTTCAGCTCCAAGGTATCCAGTCAATGATGAGCGAATTGAAGATCTCCGGAAAGGGCTACGGATTCGTTTGCGATGAGAGCGGCCTTATCATTGCACATGCTCAGGAGGACAGAAAGGGAACCAATATTAGTGATATGGAAGGCGGGAAGGAGCTTCTTTCTGCCATGAAGGAAGTGGGTTCCGGCAGCTTTTCCTATATGCTTGATGATGAAAAATGCACTCTATATGTAAACAGCATTGCAAATGAATGGATCGTTGCCATGGTGGTCAGTGACCGTGAGCTATACTCCGAAGTGTTTACCCAGCGCATAGTGATCGTTATAATCTGCCTTCTGATCTTTGCTATGATAGCTGCAATCTACTATGCAGGATACAGGAATGAGCAGAAGTACACAAAGCAGATGGAGGAAATGAAGCTGGAGGAGCAAAAGGCGGAGTACGACAGGAAGGTCCTTGAAGTTGAGAAAGACGCAGCCAATGCATCCAATAAAGCCAAGAGCGATTTCCTTGCCAACATGTCCCATGAAATACGAACTCCCATGAATGCTATTTTGGGTATGGATGAAATGATCCTTCGAAATTCTCCCGGGGATCCAATAAGGAAATATGCCCTGGATATCCAGAGCGCAGGAAAAACTCTTTTGTCCATAATCAATGATATCCTTGACTTCTCTAAGATCGAATCCGGCAAGATGCAGCTGGTTCCTGTGGAGTACAGCTTTGCTTCCGTGATGAATGATGTGGTAAACATGACCATGAAAAAGGCCATAGACAAAGGCCTGGTCTACGACCTTAAAGTGTCAGAGGCTGTACCGTCAGGACTCCTTGGAGACGAGATCAGGATCAGGCAGATAATGCTTAACCTAATCAATAACGCCATAAAGTACACCCATGAGGGCAAGGTGTCTATTGATGTTTCCTTTGATGAGGAACCATCAATGCTGGTGATCTGTGTGGCTGATACGGGAATTGGCATAAAGAACGAGGATCTTGGCAAACTCTTTGGCTCTTTCCAGCGCCTTGAGGAGGACAAGAACAGGAACATAGAAGGAACCGGACTGGGACTAAATATCACCCAGCGCCTTGTAAACATGATGGAGGGCTCCATTTCTGTAAGCAGCAGATACGGCGAGGGGACGACCTTCACTGCCTCCATGAAGCAGACAGTTGTGGATCCTACACCAGTAGGGGACTTTGCCCAGAACCTCTTAAAACTACAGCAGCAAAAGGAGGAATATAAGCCTTCGCTTATTGCACCTTCAGCTAAAGTTCTTATTGTGGATGACAATGATATGAATCTGGAGGTTATCGAGGGACTTCTTGAAGATACTAAGATCAAGATTACTACCGCACTTTCCGGCAGCCAATGTATTGATATTCTTCGGGAAAAGAAATTTGATGTGATCTTCCTGGATCAGATGATGCCTGGAATGTCCGGCGCCCAGACCCTTACAGAGATAAGAAAGGAGCATCTTGCAGACGAAACTCCAGTCATCGCTCTCACAGCCGATGCCATAGTTGGTGCCAGAGAAAACTACATTAAGGATGGTTTCACGGATTACCTGAGTAAGCCTGTTATGTACGAAGCTCTAGAAGCCCTCCTTCTTAAGTATCTGAATAAGGATCTCGTCATGAGTGAAGAGGAACTTTCAAAAGAGAAAGCTTCCAAAGCAGACGCTGCTGAAAACAAGCCTGTTGTTCTGGTGATCAACGACTCCAAGGAAGAACTTTCAGCCCTAAAAGAAATCATGGACGACAAGTTCAAGGGAGTCTATGTAAGAGACGAGGCCAGTGCCCAAAAGTATCTGGATAAACACAACGCAGACTATGTTTTGCGAAAACAATAAACTACACGAATTTATTTTGTCCCTGGTGGTATTCGTACCCCAGGGATTTTAATTTGCTTACGATTGTTTCAAGCTCCTCCTGGGACAAATCAAGGCCCTCTGCTAAGGACTCCAGGCTTCCATAATTGTCCCGAAGCTGAGTGTTTATGTAGCTGAGTAATATCACAGGATCCTGTGGAATCATAGTTTTTCCTCCTGAAAAAATGGTCTGAGAATTCTGCTTAGATTTTACCACACCACATATTGATAAAAAAACCATAAAAAACCCCATTATGTTGGAACTTAACATTATATGGTGTATAATTAATACGAGATTTTGTGAGTATTTTTAGGAGCAGCATGGAACCTATTATTGATATTCATTGCCACATTATGCCAGGGGTTGATGATGGTTCGGGGGACATGGCCACAAGCCTTGAAATGCTGAGAATTGCTGAAAAGAACGGCATAACTCACATGATACTGACTCCACATCATAAGCCAATGCACCACAATGTTAGTCCTGAGCATAACGTTCTTTACAGAAAAAAACTCCAGGAAGCAGCCAGTGCAGAAGGTATCAAGATAAAGCTCTTTTCTGGAAACGAGATATATTATAGCGACGAGACCATGGATGAGTTGGAACAGGGGAAGATATGCTCCCTGGCCGGATCCGACTACGTTCTGGTGGAGTTCCATCCAACAAATCCATTCAGTGCAATACAAAATGCCGCAAACCGGGTTCAGGCATATGGCTACAGGCCCATAATAGCCCACGTGGAGAGGTACAGCGATATAGTTTCTCATCCATCGAGAGTTCAGGATCTTATAGATATGGGCTGTCTAATACAGGTCAACGCTTCCAGCGTTATGGGGAAGTACGGATTCGGCATCGGACATTTTACAAAGAAGCTCCTTAAGGAGAAGGTTGTTCACTTTGTGGCTACAGATGCCCATGATGCAAAAAAGCGAGCTCCGGAGATAGCAGACTGCCGAAGCTTCGTGGAGAGAAAGATCGGACAGGATTATGCAAAAGAGATATTTCTCCTCAACGCCATAAGTGTGATCCGCAACGAGGAGATTTAAAAAAGTAGGGGAGTAACCCATGGGGAAAAGGGACGACATTATTGAGATCAATCTGGGAGAGCTGTTTTCAGTTCTTTTGGGCAGGGCATTTCTGATAATAAGCGCAGGAGTTTTCTTTGCTCTTGCAGGTCTTTTTGTCAGCAAGTTCGTGCTTCACCCGGTATATGATTCAACCACCAAGATCTACATCCTAAATAAAGAAGAGAATCAGACCGTAACCTATTCTGATGTGCAGATATCCACACAGCTCACACAGGATTATGCGGAGCTCATAAAGAGCAGATATGTTCTTGAGGAGGTTATCCAGAGACTGAATCTGGTGGACATGGACTATGATGATCTGTCTGGTGTCCTCAAGGTGGATACCCCTTCGGACACACGTATCGTGGCAATAACCGTCAGGGACGAAGATCCGCTCATGGCAATGCAGATAGCCAACTGCATAAGGGAAGTTGCCAGTGAGCACATTGAGAGCGTTATGGATATTGATGCCATCAACGTGGCTGAGACGGCCAATGTTCCTATGGAGAAGTCAGGTCCTTCAGTTATCAGATGGGGGATAATAGCAGGATTCTTAGGAGCGGTTGTTGTAGCCTTTTTCGTTATCCTGGGATACCTTCTGGATGACACCATAAAGAGTAACGACGACGTAGAAAGATATCTGGGCCTTAGCACATTGGCTCTTGTACCACTTACCCTGGAGGAGACAGATAAAAAGAAATCCAGGAAAGCTTCAAAGAAAAAGAAGTAGGAGGGGGATAACATATGCAGACCGCGAAGCTTCATTTTAGTCAGTCTGAAAACAATTACCAGATAAAAGAAGCATACAAGACCCTCCGAAGCAATGTGGAATTTTCCGGACAGAACGTGAGGGTGATCTCCATCACCAGCTGTACCCCCGGCGAGGGCAAGACTACAGTAGCCATGGCTCTTGCAAGGGCCTTTGCAGAAGCAGGAAAAAAGACGGTTCTTGTGGATGCGGATATGAGAAAATCCGTGCTGGTGGGCAGATATAAGACCGGTTCTGTAAGACTGGGGCTGACCCACTGCCTCGTAGGAAGAGAGAGGCTTTCCAGCGTTATCTGCGAAACTGACACACCAAACCTCTATGTTGTATTTGCAGGACCTGTACCACCGAACCCCAGTGAACTTCTGGGGGGCAAAATATTTGGTAAGGTCCTTGAAAATATGAAGCAGGTATTTGACTACGTTATCATAGATACTCCGCCTCTTGGAAGTGTTATTGATGCGGCGGTTGTAGCCAAGCAGTGCGATGGCACGATTCTTGTAGTGGAAAGCAATTCCATCAGCTACAGGTTTGCCCAAAGGGTTAAGGACCAGCTGGATAAGGCCGGTGCCAAGATGCTGGGGGCTGTACTGAATAAGGTAGATATCTCCGGAAAGGGCTATTATGGTCACTATGGAGGATACTATGGTAAGTACTACGGTAAGTATTACGGTAAGTACTACGGCAAGTATGGGGAAGATAATGTTGATATCCCTGCAGCAAGACCAAGTGTGACCAAGCAGGAGACAGAACCGGATGAGGATGATCTGGATGAACTCAACTACCTTGCCGGTGTTATGAGGAAAGAATAAAAGCCTGGGAGGAGTCCGTGAAAGGGAATATTTTTGGAGTTTTGTTTTCCATATTGAGTGGGGTTCTGATCTTTTTGATCGTGGTGGCCTACACAAGGAGCGATCGTATTGCCCCTGAATTCAGGTTTTCAGCTACAGATACGATCTATGATTCCGCCACCACAGACAATGACCTGAAGGTAGGTATCAACGCCTATGACGCCAAGGACGGAGATCTGAGCAGCAGGATCGTTGTAGAGAAGGTGGTCCTGAACAGGGAAAAAGAGACAGCGGTTGTATATTACGCAGTTGCAGATTATAGCGGCAATGTTACAAAGCAGTCCAGGGTTTTTCCTGCTGACATTGAAGATATAGACAAAAATGTGGATCCTGACGAGATCATCGAGGAGGAAGAAGAGCTTTTTCCGGTTCTGGAATTGCCACAGGAACAGGAAGGAGCGGAAGAGGGCGACAGTGAATCCTCGGCAACTCAGGAGACCAGTAACTAGGAGCTAAATTATGCGGGGAAAAGGCAGTGTATTTCTCATTATCTGGGCAAGCCTTATGACACTTATCGTAGTGGCACTGGTGGGCTTCGAGGCAATGAGGCTATTCGGAAAAGCAAATCTCACAAATAAATCAGCTACCTCAACGCCTATGATGGCCCAGACCCAGGAGATGGTTCCTGAGGAGAAGGCTTCCACTACCTGGCAGTCTGACTGGGTGCGGTACAATGGCGATGTTTATGATTACAACGAAGATATAACCACCTTCCTTATTATGGGAATAGACAAGGATGATGAAGTGGTTACAAAGGTCAATGAGGGAATGGATGGAGGACAGGCGGATTCTCTTTTCCTGCTGGTACTAAATCCCCATGACCAGTCCATAAAGGTAATTGGCATCAATAGAAATTCCATGGCCAATGTGGATATTTATGATGAGTACGGCAGATATCAGAACACAGTGGTGGCACAGATCGCTATCCAGCACGGCTTTGGTGATGGTATGGAAAAGAGCTGTGAGTATCAGGTGAAGGCTGTTTCCAATATGTTCTATCAGCTGCCAATCCATGGCTATGCGGCCATAAACATGAGCGCCATCCCCACCATCAATGATCAGGTGGGAGGAGTTGATGTAGAGGTTTTAGATGACCTTACCAAGTGGGACAAGAGCCTTAAAAAAGGGGCTAAGGTCCATCTGGAAGGCAAGAGTGCCTTCCATTATGTTAAGACAAGGGATATTACCATACCCGGTTCAAACGATGACAGACTTGAGAGACAGCGTCAGTACCTTAATGGATTTATTGAGGCTGCAAGGAAGGCAAGTGAAGAAAACCCAAATGCAGCAGTGGAACTGTTTACAGCCATCAGCAATCAGATGGTAACAGACATCACGCCTGATGAGATAAGCTATCTTGCACCTGACCTTACCAGGTACAGCTTCGATGCTGATGATCTTAAGATGATAAAGGGCACCACGCAGAAAAATGGGGCCTATGAAGAATTCATTGTTGATGAGGATGATCTCTACAATACAATAATTGAAACTTTTTATGAAAAACTTGATAATTTGGACTAAATAAATGCATAAATTATGCCGAAATAACTACATAGATGGGAATGCGTTGAGACTAGGCATTTCTATTTGCCTTGTGCTTTTTCTTCTGGCAGGTTGCGGGAAGGGAAGCCCTAAAGATCAGGAGATGGCAACGGGCGCGGGCGCGGAGGAATCAGGCAATGTGCACGTTGATATGACGACACTTCAGGAACAGAACGAAGATATCTTCGCCTGGATAAATGTTCCCGGTACCGGCATAGATTATCCTGTGTGCCAGAGCGGCGAGGGGGATGACAGTTTTTATATCACCCATAACTACTTGAAGCAGGAGGATCCCAAGGGGGCTATTTATACAGAATGCGCAAATCTTAAGAATATGTGCGACTTTAACGAAGTGCTTCATGGATCATCTCCAGAAGATGGTACCATGTTCAGTGATCTTCAGAAATTCCTGGACAAAAAGTTTTTTGACGAACACGAATATATATATGTATATACAGAAGATAATGCACTGATCTACATGATCTTTGCGGCATATACAAGAGAAGATATAAGGCTGATCGAGGAATATGATTTTACCTATGTTTCCGGGTGCAAAGCTTTTCTGGATGAGATTTACCAGAACAGGAGCATGAGTAAGCAGATCCGTTCCGGATGGGAGAACATGGTTCAGCCTGAAAATTTCATTATCACCCTTACAACAAGGAGTAAGGATGACCCTTCCAAGCAGACAGTTGTTATAGGATGTCTTGTAGGCGACCTTAAGGGGACTATAGACAGATATCTGGATTATTCAGATGGATACGGAGAATAATTAAGAACATCAAGCGTCGGATGTGACCGACCTGGAATAGACTGTAACGATAAATTATTAAAATATGAAGGATGGAGGCAAAAAAATGAAAAGGATTCTTGCTTTGGCACTTGCATCTGTAATGATGGTATCGTCCACAATCTGCGTATGTGCTGCAGAAACAACTACTGGAGAAGACCAGTCTGTTACCATGAGTCCTGAGACCAAGAAGGTAATCGAGGATCTCCAGAATGAGATCAAGGGACTTGAAAACCAGATCAATGATCTGATAAAGGCTGTTCAGGCTTCTCAGAGTAAAAGCGGCGGAGGCGGCAGCAGCAGCAGTCCATCAACACCTTCGGCTCCTCCTACAAATACAGGTAATTCCGTTTCCTATGGAGGAACAGTTGCATATCAGGGCGGTAAGGTTGAGATCAATGGCGGAAAGAGCAATGTTACTTTCACAATCAAGGCTCCTTCAAGCGGTGTAATGTCATCAGCTAATTCATTGGCAACAAGACTTGGCGGATCACTTCTTACCTGCATCAACACAAGTTCACCCGGAGTTGCATTCTCCAATGCGAAGGTTAACTTCTTTGTAAGCGGTGTAACAAATGCAGATAACGTCGCTGTATATCAGAACCAGAACGGAACATGGGTACAGCTGGTAGTTGCAGAGGTTCGTCAGGATCACGTGGTTGTAAACCTTTCAAGACACGGCGATATAGCATTTGTAAGAGTTCCTGTACTTGCATCAGTAACACATTAAGATTGAATATCAAAAGAGGCCGTCACTAAAGTGACGACCTCTTTTTTATGTATATATGAAAGGTATAAACTGTATAAACAAGGAGGTTCCGCTCTCGCACGCGTGCTCGCCGGAACACGTTCGAACTAGCTTCGAAAGGACCTCAGCAAGTTCTCTCAGCCCTTTACAGCGCCTTCAATCATTCCTTCCATGATCTGCTTCTGTGCGATCAGGAAGATGACGATCATAGGAATGATGGCAAGTAAAGCTGCTGGAAGGATTCTATCCCAGCTCTTTACGTAGGATCCTACGAACTTCT
>CAMVRW010000004.1 GCA_947169985.1 uncultured Butyrivibrio sp.
TCTGGTCAAAGGCATGTCCCATGTGGAGCTTACCTGTGATGTTTGGGGGTGGAATAACAATAGTAAAGGGTTTTTTGGTCTCATCTACTTCAGCATGGAAATATTTCTTTTCCTCCCATCTGGAGTAGAGACGATCCTCAATATCCCTGGGATTGTAGGTCTTCTCAAGTTCTTTCTTCATTCGTTAATTCTCCTATCTTTCTTTCAGAGCCAAGACTCGAAAATGCTCTGTATTTATATCAACTATATGTGGCTTCGTCAAGGGACTCCTGGGAAATAATGGCCTTATGGAGAAGGACCACCTCACCCTTCTTGTGCTCTTTGACGTCGTAAAGCGCGTTGTCAGCCGCGTACATGTAATCCCACAGCTTGTTGGTCTCGCTTGGAATGGAATTCCTGATACCCTGGGAAATTGTGAGATTTCCTAAAGTTCCGGTCTTTCTGTCACCGATCTTCATTGATAACACCTGATCTTTTAAACTTGCTGCACAGACCATGATCTCATCATCAGTCATTCCTTCATATATAATGACAAATTCGTCTCCGCCGTACCTGAAGCCATGGATGGCATCGGAAGAAGCACAGACTCGTTTGATTATATCAGATATCTTCTTAAGACAGTCATCCCCCACCTGATGTCCGTAGGTATCATTGTAGTGCTTGAAGTTATCCACATCCAGGATCTCAACAGCAAGGGATCTGTGATTCTGGTAGGCATCCTCGAATGCCTTGTCCGCAAACTTGTTGAGGCCGTACCTGTTTCCAAGTCCTGTCAAAGGATCGGTCTCAGCCTGCTTCATGAGCTTAATGTTCTCTTCTTCTATAGAAGATAGCCTATTCCTTATATTTAAAAAGAACTTATAGTTGGCAATTCCGTCTTTCTCCTGCTGAAGGGAAGCTTCATAATACTCCAAAAGAGCTTCTGCCTTATCCTTAGGACTATCCATGAGTTCATAAAAGTCCACCTTCAACTTGGCATATCCCTTCCTTAAGTTTGGGATATTCAGTTCATCCAGGGATATCTCCGCATTTTTGATGATGCGCTTCACTTCCCCGAGACGCCCCACTTTCATAAAGAAGCGACAGATTGTATAGATATCCTCCATGCTATCTAAAGGGAACTTATTGTTCTGAAGCTGATAAGAAAGCATGTCGGCATATTTCTCGTAGTATTCCATTTCACCAAGATAGTGGTAACCACGCATCTTGATATCCAAAACAGGAAGATCCTGGAAAAGTTCAGGCTTAGCCGCAGGGTCCTGCTCAAGCTGCTCAATGCCCTGAATACACTTTTCCACAGAGTCACGTTTATTCAGAACTATATAACAGTCGGCCTGGAAACAATAGCAATAAAGAAGATTCCTAAGATATAGGCTGTCCTTCTTGTTTTTCCTGATTCCCTTGTATGCTGCTCTTATATAAGAAAGAGCCTGCTTCACTTCGCCGATGTCATAGTATATCTGGCCAATATTGAACATGATCATGCCAGGAACAGAGCTTATCTCATCAATAGCCTCACTGTACTTAAGACCCTTAAGGAAGAAATCAAGGGCAAGCTCAGAATTGCCATGGTTAAGCGCATCTATTCCCAGAAGGTTATAGCATCTTGCCAGATGCTCCATGTCACCACAGGCCTGAAGATATTCAATGGCCTTCAAAAGGTTAGTATTAAATTTCTTATAATCAGTACTAAGGAGATAGTAGGCATCTGCAAGGTAATAATAGCTGTATCCCAGGATCCTGACATCATCAATCTCTTTTGCTCTCTTTAAAAGACGATTACAGGAGCTTATCATTTTCCCCGACATGATTGCTCTTTCAGCCAGCATCTCCTTATTCAAAAGAACAACGTCCTGACCGAACTCTTCTAATTTCATATGTTCCCCTCTTTTAATAAGCCTATACCAAGACATTTTACAACATAGAGTCAAGTCTATCAAGAAAGATATGCTTGCTTTTGAAACGCGCATGGATACTGGGTTTCAGGTTTTTTAATGACACAAATGTCATTTAAAGCAGTGGTTTACATATATGTATTGACCATATTGGTCATATATCATTTTATCCTCTACATTACCCCCTGTTTTATCAATCTATTTGAATAGCCTATTTATGCGGTATTGAATATATGTTCTATCGACTAATCCCCAATTTCCACAGAGTTATCCACATGACAGGATCGTCATTTATCACCAGCTTTTGTATCATTTATCTGCCTTTTGTATAAATTATATCTACAATTTCATACAATTTATTGTTTTCTATGGTTTACATATTTTTATTTATCTCAGATTTATGTCAACCATTTTGCCGTTTTTGCATGATTTTTTGTTCAAAGCAGCACATCATTTGCCTTCAAAGCCGCTCCAGAACTGGGATAACTCGTTTTTGACTGAAGCAGTCGAAACCGTCCTGTAGCCCTTCCACTCCCTTGGGAAAAGAGCTTTATAACTCCCCTGAAGGAATCTGTCGTCCAAAAGCGCCACAACTCCTGTGTCATCCTCAGTGCGGATAACTCTTCCGGCAGCCTGGAGAACCTTGTTCATCCCCGGATATCTGTAGGCATAGTCAAAGCCGTCCACATCTCTTTTGTCAAAAAATCCCCTGATGATCTCTCTTTCATTGCCCACCAGTGGAATTCCGGTACCAACCACAATGACACCGATAAGGCTGTCGTACTTAAGATCTATGCCTTCGCTGAAGATTCCGCCCATAACACAAAAACCAAGAACGTTTTTGTCTTCCACCACCTCAAGGTCCATGTGGATAACTTCCGAAAGGTCCATATCGTTGCCACTGGAAAACCTTCCAAGGAATGCTTCCCTGGCTTCCTCTGTCATAAAGCTGTTCTGGACAAGAAGCTCCGTTGTGTCTGGGTCGTAAAACTGTTCCTCATAGACGTCGTAAACCTCCTCAAGGAACTGATGAGAAGGGAAGAATATCAGGTAGTTTCCCTGCTTAGCTCTGATGACCTCATCTATATAAGTAGCTATCTTCAGGTACATCTCAGGACTTCGCGCAGAATACCTGCTGGTAACGTCTGTTCCAATGAATAATCCCAGCCTTTTGGGGTCAAAGATGGATTTTGCATAGATCTCGAAATCCTCCCTTGTTCCGCCAAGTAGGGACTTATAGTACTGAATTGGCAAAAGTGTGGCAGAAAACAGGATTGTGCTTACTGCCCTTCCCATGCAGGTTGCAAGGTTCCTGGAAGGATCGATGCAGGCAAGGCGCAGCAAAAAGCTGCCATCCTGGGCATACTCCCCGTAGATTACGTAGTGGTCGTCCAAAAGTTCATATATAGTAAGGAATCTATTGATATCAAAGTAGAAAAGAAGTATTTCCTCCCTGCAAGGGCCCTCAGAGTGGTCCTCCAGATACTGGGACATGATGGAGGAAAGCCTGTTAAGGGCCTGAATAAAGCCTTCTATGGAATCATATATTTTGGACTCGTCGCACTGTCTTTTCAGTTCCAAAAGAGCCTTGTTGCACTTGTCAAGATGCCCGGCAATCCTGGGATGATACTCCTTTATGGTCCTTTTCAGGTCCAGAAAGCTCTCTTTTCTTAGAACTGCGCTATACATCTCCCTTCCTCTGTCCAGAAGGTTATGGGTCTCATCCACCAGAAAAGCATAATCATGTTTCGTGCTATCACCAAAAAAGCGCCTCAGATACACGAAGGGATCAAAGACGTAGTTATAGTCACAGATTATGGCATCAGCAAAAAGGCTCATGTCCAGAGACATCTCAAAGGGACACACCTGATGCTTTTTCGCATATTCTACGATGGCATCCCTGTCAAATTTGTCACTGCTGGTCATCAGATCGTATATAGCATCATTTATCCTGTCAAAATGCCCCTTTGCATAGGGACAGGCCTCAGGATTACAGCCTCTTGTAAGCTCATCTATAAAGCATATCTTGTCCTTGGCTGTTATAGTAACAGTCTTCATCTGAAGGCCCTGAGCGGATCTCAAGGTATCAAAGGCCTCCTCAGCCACTGTTCTTGTTATGGTCTTGGCTGTAAGGTAGAAAATCCTGGATATCTTTTCCTGCCCCATGGCCTTAACTGTAGGAAATACGGTGGATATGGTCTTCCCGGTACCTGTAGGAGCCTCTAAAAAGAGCTTTTTCCCATGGACAATGGTCCTGTAAACCGCAGCAGCCAGGTCCTTCTGGCCTTCTCTGTAGGGGAAGGGGAACTGGGTGGCTTTGATGGACTCCTGCCTCTTTTCTATCCACTTGCACCTGTAATCAGCCCATTTTCTGTACATTTCAAGAAGATCATAAAACCAGGTGGTTATCTCATCATATGTGAAGGTCTGGTCGAAATATCTTTTCTCCTCAGTATCCATGTTGCAGTAGGTCATTCTGACATCCACTTCAGGATAATGGCGCTCTATCAGATACATTGCTGCGTAGCACTTTGCCTGGGCAAGATGGACTGCCACCGGCTCCTTCATCCTGGCAAGGTCTCTGTAGGTTCCCTTTATCTCATCAATGAGGGGCTTATACGGCTCTTTTTCAAAAAAGGACTCCTGGCCTGCCTCCACTGAAGTAAGTGGCTCATCCATGTATTTGTCAAGGATACCGTCTGCCCTTCCCTCAACTAAAAGGTCATAGCCTTCATAGCTCTTTTCATAAGAAAGAGATACCTCCGGGTGGTAGTCAGGCCCCATGCTCTTCTGGATCATGCGGTGTATCCTGCTGCCTTCCTGCATGGCATCGGCGCTTACCTGATGTATTCTGTTGTCTATATCGCCGGACCTTAGGATAAATTCCACAAGGCCGCGGACGGAAATTGTTATCTTCATAGTATGCAAAAAGCCCTCCCGGGTGTTTACTAATGAATTGTACCACACCCGCAGAGAGCTTTCCTTATATAACGATATTTACTTTTGTGGACAATAAGCGCTTTACGCCTGAACAGCCAGGCCCTTGAGATACTGCTCAAATCCCTGATCGTAACCTCTGTACTCTACTGTGAGAGGCTTTGTGAGGTCAAGTCCAAATACGCCGAGGATTGACTTAGCATCAACAACATACCTGTTGTAATATATATCAACATCAAAGTCACACTTTGTTGCTGCCTTTACGAAATCATTAACCTGATTTGGACTAAGTGTAATATGCTTTCTAATAAGTTCTCCAAACATTTTTCCTTTACTCCTTATCACTGTGTGCTCGCTTTTTCGAATTAAAATTGTCAAGTGAAAACGTTTAAGTTATTACATTAAAACAATACCAATACTATGTGAAAATTCTGTGACGGTTTTTTGAATTTTTACACGCATTTTTTTCTTGCAATATACTGGCAAAAGTTATTAAATGGAGAATGGAATAAATTATAAGAAAGTGGCGGAAATATATGGAAAACCTTAAAATCCCAAAGAACTATGAATCAGCGCTTGATCTCCACGACACTCAGGTGGGCATCAAGACCGTTAAGGACTTCTTTCAGGGAATGCTTGCAACAAGGCTTAATCTGCAGCGTGTAACCGCTCCCTTGTTTGTAACTCCTGAGTCAGGTCTTAACGACAATCTTAACGGCGTTGAGCGTCCCGTTGCCTTTGATATTCTCAATGAGAACGGAAGGCCTGCTGAGATCGTACACTCTCTTGCTAAATGGAAGAGATATGCGCTTAAGAAATACGGCTTCAATGTAGGCGAGGGCCTTTACACTGATATGAATGCCGTTCGCAGAGATGAAGTTCCCGATAATATCCACTCTATCTTCGTTGATCAGTGGGACTGGGAGAAGGTTATAAATAAAGAGGACAGGAACATTGATTTCCTTAAGGACACAGTAAGGAACGTATATAAGGTTCTTCGCAAGACCGAGAAGTTCATGTCCATCCAGTATGATTACATCGAGGAGATCCTTCCTGAGGATATCTTCTTTATCACAACTCAGGAACTTGAGGACATGTTCCCGGATAACACTCCAAAGGAGCGTGAATACTTCATTGCCAAGGCTAAGAAGGCTGTCTGCATCATGCAGATCGGTGATGAGCTTGCTTCCGGTGAAAAGCACGACGGACGAGCACCAGACTATGATGACTGGCAGCTCAATGCCGACATCATCGTATACTACCCTGTTCTTGACATCGCTCTTGAGCTTTCCAGCATGGGTATCAGAGTAGACGAGAATTCCCTCAAGGAACAGCTTGAGAAGGCCGGATGCACTGAAAGAGCTGAGCTTCCATTCCAGAAGGCAATCCTTGACAAGGAGCTTCCTTACACCATCGGTGGTGGAATCGGACAGTCCAGAATTTGCATGTTCTTCCTGCGCAAGGCCCACATCGGAGAGGTACAGTGCTCCATCTGGCCAGAAGACATGGTTGAAGAAGCTACCAAGCACGGTATGCAGATCCTATAACAAAAAATAAGCCGTCACACTGATCAGTGTGGCGGCTTTTTTGTGCGAGAACTGCGCATTTCCAAATGTATGGCTTCAGGGCCCGCTGCGCTCTTTCTAATCAATCAACTTAAGGAAACCTGCTTCTTAAGGCTCTTTTCATTGGCCTCAACCTTGATGCGGTTAAGTGCTGCGCGAACTGCAGGTACAAGAAGTACTACTACTGTGAGAGCGCCTTCTGCTGCGATGTAGCTACCGTTGTAGGCTGCCGAGTAAGCAAGAGGGTGCATTCCTTCTGGAGCGTAATCAGCGAAGAACACTACTCCGGAGAGGGTTGAGAAAAAGAATCTTCCGAAGATACCTGCAAGATAGCCCTTGAACATTCCGTAGCGGCTGTTGTGGAAGAATCCTGCTACTCCAAGAGCGCCAAATGCAAGGATGTAATCACAAAGAAGCTGTGGAACGCTGATGATATATGGATCTACGATCAGCTGGAGAAGTCCGTAGGCAAAGGCTGCGGAAAGACTAACTCTAGGTCCGTAGAGATATCCGATATAAGTAATAAAGAACATGCTGAATACTGTTACTGAGCCGCCCATAGGAAGCTTGAAAAGCTTAATGTTTGAAAGAACAAAAGCAAGCGCCAGGCAAAGAGCTGAAAAAGTAAGCTGCTTTACACTCATCCTGAACTTTCCGTCTGCGTTCATAAAGTAACTTACAACAGCAAAAGCGATGATTGCGAGGATGATAGCAAGAACATATCCACCTCTGGTGATATTGTACGATGTGTAGCCGTCTTCAACGACCTTTTCCAAGAATAACTGCATAAAAAAATCCTCCCTTTATGTCACCGACATCTGGGGAGGTTAACTTTTGCATATTCACTACATGCCTAAAAGTATGTATAATGGCATATAAATGTGCTTCCCTACGCCGGCATTATCCGGGTCAGGTAAAAAGGGTTAGACGTGCGATGCACGTACACTCTCAGCATAGCTCCCCTAGCGGTTTTATTATGTTCAAGAATCATTAAACACTTATACCCCGGGGTTGTCAATAGAGTTTTTGGAGGTTTTATGGATAAATACAGATTTCTTTTGTTTGATCTTGACGGTACAGTGACTGATTCCGGCCCTGGGATCATGAATGCCGCACAGATAGCGCTTTCCAGATATAATATCGAAGAAGCAGACTCTGAGCGGCTTCGGCTGTTTGTAGGGCCTCCTCTGGACAAGAGTTTTATGGAAAGATACGGCTTTTCTGAGGAGCAGGCCTGGGAAGCCATCGGATATTTCAGAGAGTATTACAATAAGACCGGAATCTTTGAGAACAGCGTATATCCAGGGATGGATAACCTGTTAAAAGAGCTAAAAGAAGCGGGTTACGTTTTAGCCATCGCCTCCAGCAAGCCCATTGTGCTGATCCACAGGGTTTTAGGCCACTTTGATATCGACAAATACTTTGATGTGGTAGTTGGCTGCGAACTGGATGGCACCAGATCCAAGAAGTCTGAAGTCATTGAAGAGGTGATAAGGCAGCTTAGCGAGTTGGCGCTTGAGCGAGGGCTTCCGGAAGTTAAGGAACTGTCCATAATGATCGGGGATCGTTGCTACGACGTAGAAGGCGCTCACAGCTTCGGACTGCCCTGCGTTGGCGTTCTATATGGTTATGGAAGTCGTGAAGAGATGGAAGAAGCTGGGGCCGACTATATTACTGAAACAGTTGAAACTCTTGGGGAACTATTCTTATGAAAATCAAATGGTATGAGTTCCTTATCTGGACAGGAATTGGGGCTCTGGCAGCCTTTATCCTGACCCTTATATTCAATGTCACAGGCCTTACTAGGGTTTCCTCTTTTGAAGAGGCCAGTCATGGCCTATTTTACGTATCAGATTCCATCTGGGTTCTCATTGCCCTTTACTGCTTCGCAACTCCCCTGATCGAGGAGCTTATTTTCAGATACTGTATCTACAATCTGGTCCTTAAATACACGAAAAAAGCTGCAGTAGCGATTATACTTACTGCAGCTCTGTTTGGTATCTATCATCTAAATCCGGTACAGATGCTCTACGGTTTTCTCATGGGGCTTCTCATTACCTACAGCTATCACAGGTACAAGATTCTGACCATTCCATTCCTGGTTCACGCAGCAGCCAACGCAGTGGCGCTTGCCTACACCTTCCTATAGGGCAATTACCTTTCCAAGGGCGAAGGAATAGATATAGACTTCCTTCACCTTTTTAAGAGTGGCGGCTTCTAAGGCCCTCTTATACAGGTCAAGCTGAACTTTGTATCTGTCTGTCAGGGTCTTTTCTTCTGATACCCTGTCAGTCTTATAATCCAGAAGTACCAATTCATCCCCCTCAATAAACCAGGCATCAATGATACCCTGAACCAGCACCATTTCTTCCTTAGGGAACTTGGGATCCAGCTCGTTAGCCGGAACTCCCATCATGAAGGGCTTCTCTCGCATCAGCTCGCCTCTTCTGAAAGCTTCTCCCATACGCTGCCCCAAGTCTGTGGACAGGAAAGCCGTAATATCCGGCGTCCAAACGGCCTGCTGCTCCTCGGGACTAAGCCACCCTTCCTCAGCCTTCCTGCATCCCCATGCGTATATCTTTTTGGAGATCGGATCAAGGATTCCTTTGGAAGCAAAATCAGCGGAAAGTGCCTGTTTATCAGTATTTGCGATATAACCTGCCGATTGGCTTGCTTGCTGCATCAGAGAAGCGTCCCCATAGATTTCCTCGTCTAGTAGCTCCATGATACGGTGATATGCCGTTCCGCGCTCTGCACCGGTGAGGCCGTGGGAACGAACTGAGCTGTCGGCTTGAACGAAGGGCGCCTCATGAACACTGACTTCAGCCTCTTCCACGTAGCTCTTTTTCTTAAGCTCTGAAACAGAGGTCTTCGTGAAAAGACCTTTCAGGTTTTCATGGGCGTATCTTGCTGAGAATTTGGTTCTGAGGCGCTGACAAAGTTCCTCTTCCCAGTATTTATGCGTGTTTGCGATATGACCTGCCGATGGGCTTGTTTCCTGACCTTGGAGCTCATTATCATCATGCAGTCCACTGTTTTTCTGTGTTTTCCCAAGTGCGGAGCTAAGGATACTCTTCAATTCCTCTCTTCTAAGAGTCCCATGGAGGGCATCGCGGATAAGATTCTCCTTCAGATCCTTTTCGCCCAGTGTACAGATTCTGAAGTCCGGAACCGGACCTTTGTCCATGTGCTCTTTGTAGGTGTCACCGAGGAGCTGATACTTATCAAGGATTGGTTCGAAGGCAGGATGCCTTATGAGTGATGGCATCAAAAGGTCTAAGAAGCTCTTAGCCCCGGATCTTGTGGTATAGGGAAGAAGTCGTTCGCTACCTGAAAAAACAGGAAGCTGCATAACCGATCCCTGGAGTCTGGCTGACAGGTTCTTGTCGTATGCTGTGAGGATAAGCTTTTCCTTTGCTCTTGTAAGGGCAACATATAAAACTCTGATTTCCTCACCAAGGCTATCCATATTCATCTTGGAGGCGATAACCTGGCGCTTTAAGGTGTCGTATTTGACACGAAGCTCAGTGTTTATGCACTTTACCCCTATGCCCAGATCCATATCCGTAATAAGGTCGCCCTGAGAATCCCTGAAGTTGATCTCCTTGGAAAGCCCCGACACAAACACAACAGGGAATTCAAGTCCCTTACTCTTATGTATACTCATAATGCGGACAACGTCGGCGTTCTCATCAATTATCCCCGCTTCACCATAGTCCACCTGAACAGTCTTAAGGTGCTCAATATATCTTACAAAATGGAACAGACCCTTAAAGCTGGTCTTCTCGAAGTTTGCAGCATTTGTAAGAAGCAGCTCCACATTGGCCCGTCTCTGATTTCCTGCAGGCTGTGCAGCCACAATGGCCTCATAATCCGTCCGATCAAGAATGACCTGCAAAAGCTCATGAACCGGGGTGTATGTAGACATAGTGCGCATCTCTTCTACAAACGCAATGAATTTTCGCACACGAACTATGAGCTCATCATCCAGACCAACAGTCATTTCATATTTTCCAGAAACATCTGCATTTCCATTTTCACCAGACTTCATAAAGGCATTTGCATGATCGATTTCGGCCACATCGGACATATCTGCGTTCCCGGCGCCACCTTTTTCTCCGAGTCCGGAAATTATCTCCAGTCCTTCGTAAAAAGTCCCAGAGAGGGAACGGTCAGCACACTTATCTATCGCTATGCGGATCCTAGCAAGGTCCTCGTCGGAAAAGCAGCCAATAAGGGAGTGCATTACTGCCACCAGCGGAATATCCTGTCTTGGATTATCTATAACTGACAAGAGGTCAAGAAGAACTGAAACTTCAGATGCCTCGAAATATCCGCTCTTTGACTCGATATAGGTGGGGATTCCCTGGCTTTCCAGCACATCCTTAAAGACGTCATCCCATCCGGACAAAGACCTTAAGAGGATCACTATGTCCTTGTACTTAAGATCAGGATTCTCACGCCTAAGTGCCAGTATTCTTTCTGCCACAGCCAAAGCTTCCTTTTCCTTGGCTGTCATCGCGCTTATCGTCTCATCAGCATCACTGTCATCAAGAACATCACTGCCATCTAAAAGCATCAGTTCAGGACACACGTCATAGGTAGGTTCTTCAAACTCTCTTCCCAGCCTAAGCAGTGCATCTTCATCGTAGTCAACGCCTCCCAGGTCAGATCCCATGATCTTCTCAAATATATAGTTGGTGCCTGCGAGAACCTCAATCCTGCTTCGGAAGTTGTTGTGAAGGTCAATCCTCCTGTCAGAAGCCTTCTCATCCTTGCTAAAACTTCCCAGTTTTTCCATGAATATCTCAGGTCTTGCCAATCTGAACTTGTAAATGCTCTGCTTGACATCACCTACCATGAACCTTTCGGAAACACCAGCCTCTTCTCCGGAAATTGCCTTAAGGATCATCTCCTGGACATTGTTACTGTCCTGATACTCATCTATGAGAACCTCCCTGAAGAACTCCCTGTATTCCAGCGCCACATTGGAAGGCTTGCAAAGCCCCAGTATCTCCTCGCAGAAAATCCCCTTGCACTCATCCTCATCGGGATGCTCCACCAAAATCTGCAGTGCGAAGTGCTCCATATCCGAGAAATCAATAAGCTGCTTCTCTCTCTTTTTATTATCAAACCTTGACTTAAATTCCAAGGTAAGCCTGCACAGTTCTTTCACTGCCCGGTCGCAAAGTGCCATCTGGGCAACAATGGTCTCAGAGGTGAGAGCAAAATACTTCTCCACAAGTCCATTTATGCCCTTCTTAACCCCGTCCCTGAGGTCCTTTATATAGTCTCTCTTTTCCGTATTGACGGAAGGGTCCTTACTTGCTGACAATCTCTCGAAGCTGATGCCGCGAATGCCGTCAAACAGGGCATCGTAGGTATCATATCTCAAAGCCGCTAAAATACTGTCTTTGTCATCATTAAGGGTCTTTTCATACATATAAGGCCCGTCGCTCTCAAGAGCTATCTTAATTGCACTTTCAGTCTTATCAGCAGCTTCCTTAAGAACTCTCCTTGCGTGAGCCACGCATTCTTTTACCCAGGGAAGCTCATCGAAAGGCACATTCGGTACCTCATAGTCCCTTGCCCTATCCCTGATCCAATCCTCGGGAAATGGCATACTCATGGAAAACTTAAATAACTGATTAATAAATCCGATAGCTTCAGTATCTTTGCTGCCTGAAGCGAAATAATCCATGCAAAAGAGAAAGTCGCTATTGGTCACGTCCTTTGCAGCTTCATATTCCTCTTCCATGAGGTCTGACATGACCTCTTCCCTGATAAGCGTCAGCTCTCCCTCATCTCCAACTCTGAAGGAAGGATCAAGTCCAATGGTATTAAAATTGTTCCTGATAACGTATTGACAGAATGAGTCAATTGTAGTTATCTGGGCGTTATGGATCAGGGTCTCCTGCCTCTGAAGATGGGCATTTTCAGGATCCAGTGCCAGTTCCTTCTGGATAGCTGCAGTGATCTTCTCCTTCATCTGCGCTGCAGCTGCCTTTGTAAAGGTAACCACCAGAAGATGGTCCACATCAAGGCCTCCTAAGATCATCCTGATGATGCGCTCAACAAGTACAGCCGTCTTACCTGAGCCGGCTGCAGCTGATACCAGTATGTTGCAGTCCCTTGCGTCGATGACTGCCTGCTGTTCAGTAGTAAACTTAACTTCTGCCATTATTATCTTCTTTCATTATCAGATCCATTGCATCATTGTCAGAAAGCGTAAGCTTCCTCTTTTCAAATCCACGGATCTTCTCATCATATCCACAGATAGACCTGTAAGCACAGTAGGTACAGGACTGTCTCTTACTCTTTTCATCCTCGTAAGGATTTATCTGAATGTCTCCATCCAGAATCCTCTTACCAAATTCTCTGACCTTCCGGTTCACAAAGCCGGAAATCGCAGAATACTGCTGACTTGTAGCCACAGAAGATCTAGCAGAGAAGTCTCCGTCCTTCTTTATCTCCACCGGAATGATGTCAGACTTAGATATAATGCCCTTATCCAGCATCTGTACAATAGCCTGATCTGCGTTAACCAGTCCGGTCATTTTTAGCTTGCTGATTATGTCCTTATTGATATCATCTGCTATTTTTTCTTCTTTTGCGTCAACCATGGGATCATTCACATGGTAATAAAGAATAGCTGCAGGAATTACCTCTTTTCCCGGAGATAGTTTCTTCTCAACTGCCATAGCTACGTTCATATACATCACAAGTTGCAGCTGAAGTCCATAATAGAGATATGCCATGTTAAAAGAATGAGTTCCGGATTTAAAGTCCATTACCTTGATATAAACCTTATCCTCATCCTTACATAGATCAATTCGGTCAACTTTCCCAACAAGCTTCATTCGCTCAGTAATGCCGTTTTTCTCATCCTCTGAGAGGGCCACATTGATCTCCTCAATGCTGCCTGCTTCCTGGAAAGTCATCTCAACAAACGCCGGTTCAAATGTCCCCTTTGAGATCTGATACTTAAGGGTATCCACCGTACGCTGAAGTATCCTTCGTATCCTCTCGATCATGTACTGATTGCGGGAACTGCTGAGAAGTATGGTATCTCCATAACTCTGAACACATTTTGTTAAAGCCTCATTTAATATTTTGTCTGATTCTTCTTTTGACAGAGCATTCCAATTGATACCTTTTGTTATTATTTCTCCTGTATATTCCTCCAAAACCTTATGGAATACATTACCAAGATCAGAGGCTTCAAATTCGTATTCCTTCCTCTCATCCAGGTGCAGCCCATACCTTATAAAGTGGGCATAGGCGCAGCTTGCAAACTGTTCAAGGCGGCTTACGCTGTTTTCAAGGGTAGCTCCGTAAAGAGCAACAGCCAGAGCCTTTGCCATGGGCACAGACTCATAATGCTTAAATGCTGCTTCCACGAGCCCTTCCATATACTTGCCGTTTCCTTCCTCTGACAAAACCCTGCAGAGGCTGAAAAACTCTTTTCTTTCATCATCAGAAAGTCTTCCGGAGGCATATTCTCTCATCATGGAAGAAAGATTGTCAAAGCTGTCTCTTACTGCCACATTCTGGCTTTCAAAATCCCCCTCCTCAGGTCGTTCAACTGTAAGACCATCAAACATTGAAAGGAGCTTTGGAACAAGATATGCAGGCCCAAGGCTCTTTCCATCGCCTCCGATCGCTGCATAGGAAAGAAACAGCTTATCCGTGGGTTTCGTCAGGTTCATGTACAGATAGAGTCTTTGAATGTACATCTGCTGTCTTGGTGTAGGAGCAAATTCCACCTCAGTCCCCAGGTCAAGAAGGAACTGCCTGTCAATATCCGAGAGGATTCCGCCACTTCCGGCGCTCTTTGGTATGTTTCCGTCATTTACGCCCACGAAGAACAGGACCTTAACCTCTTTAAGCCTGGTCCTTTCTATATCTCCAACTATTATCCTGTCCACATCCTGAGGAATAGTGCCAACGGAGATCTCGCCAAAGCCTGTGGTAAGAAGCTCCTTGAATTCCTTTAAATCCAGCTTCTCATCACCAATAAGAGCGTCCATCTGATCCAAAAGAGCCATCACCTTGCCGTAGATCTGGTCATACTCCCTGGCCTTCTTGATATCCCCTGCTGCCTCAAACTTCTCTCTATAAGCAAGTAGCTTATCCGCTGATTCGTTTCCTTCTATAACTGCCTTAAGAGCCGCCGTAAGCTCTTTTACCGTGCCATTCTTATTGTCAAATAAAGGCTCAAGATCTGAGGTTATCTTAGCCCTCATGCCCTCCAATATCTCAAGAGTCTTTACCTGGCGCTCATCCGCTTCATCAGCGTTTTTCCTGCGGCTGAATTTTGCAGGCATTCTCCTTAGGAACTTATCTTCCCAGCCTTTTTTGCCTTTGATACCCAGTGCCCTGACATAGTTCTCCAAAAGATCAGTATCGTCCCTTTCAAAGCCCGTTAAGCCACTTCGCATGTAATGGAACACATCCTCGTACTTATAGCCCGAAATAACGATATTAAGGGCGCTGGTCACATATTCAATAAATGGATTGAGCAGGATACTGGTATTCTGGTCAATGTAGACGGGAATATCGAACTTTTCGGCCCCTCTGGCAATAATATCTCCATAGTTCTCCAGAGAACCGCAAACAAGGGCTATATCCCTGTAGGCGTAGCCTTCATTCTTAACCAGGTCAGAAATCTTTATGAGGGTCTGCCTAACTTCCTGAGCGATATCTGACGCCTCATAGAGGAAAATAGAGTTATTCTCCCCGATGAACTTATCTGGCCTGTACCGGAAAAGAGATTTCTCCAGAAATGACAGGGGCTCATTCCCCTTAAGTCTTACTACAGGCTGTTCCCTATAGAAAATATCAGCGTTTTCCCTGTGCCTTAGCTGTCTGAAGGTCTCCAGGTCAGGTATGGATGAGCCCTGCTCCCTTTGCACTTCAAACTCAAGTTTTTCCAGGTCCCTGACGGTCTTTTTTGTGAGCATAAAAAGCTCCTGCTCCTGATAATGACCATCATAAGGATCCTCCTCCGGGCTGATGGTAAGGGATACCACCACTTCTCTTGAAAGCTTCAAAAGCTCTTTTATCACCCTGTACTGAATAGGTGTAAAGCCGGTAAAACCGTCAAATACAATAACGCTGTCCCTTACAAGGGCAGAAGAAGGCAGAGCCCTGCACAGAATGTCCAGAGTTTCCTCCGTTGTAATGAATCTTCCCTCTATGTACTCAAGAAAGCCCTTGTACAGGAGCCTAAGGTCCTTTATCTTGGCATTTAGTGCACCTTTTCCAGAGCTCTTTTCCTCAAGAAGGGACAGCTCCTTATCTCCGATACCATACTGCATGAACTCTGAAATAGTGGATTTGACCTCATCTATATAGCCTGCCTTGTGCATATTTCTGCCAACGACCGGCAGCAGATCCCCCAGCATGTCTGAAACACGCCTAAGGACAAGACTTTTCCCTATATCATCAAGCACAGAAAAAGAGCCATGGCCTGTTTCCTCAAATACTCTGTGAGAAAGTCTGCCAAAGCTCAATATGTCGATGTTCATGATAGCCTTCTTGGGATGCATATTTACCACATCCCATTGGGTCTGCATCGTGAACTGATCCGGCACGATTATCAGATAATCAGTGCCAGGATCCTCTATACTTTTGCTTATTACCTCTTCATAAAGACCGGTGCTCTTCCCCGCTCCGGACGCCCCAAAACAAAACTTCAGCATATGCTGCTCATCCCATCATTTCCAAGTGTCGTCTTTTATCTCATCTGCATATCTGCAGCAGGAGATATACTTCCACCTGTCATTATAATAGAATGGCAGGATCATGTACATCTGCATTCTTCCATTATCCTTTTCCATAGCTGAGTGGTAATAGTCGATCACATAATCCACACCCTGCTCCTTGCACCTGTCTCTGACAGTAGGGATGTAATAAAACTTCCTGAACCTCTCTCTGTCCTCGGGGTACAGATACATGTCGGAGTAGATCTTTACTGCTTCTACAGCGTCCATTTCTTTTTCTGCAACAGCCAGCTGATCTGTATTAAGGAAGATGTTCTGCACAGTGCCATTATCATCATAAAGATCCACCCTGAAATACTGGTTAAACACATGGGCCATGGCCACCTGAAGGGAATCTGCCGTATCCGATTCGCCGTGGATAGACACATTCCTGGAAACCAGCGCATAGGCTGCCTTATTCTCATGTCTCGAAAGGAATCTCACCTTGTGCCTTATGATATTTCCACTTGTGATAATATCCGCCTCAGACCTGTGACCCTTTGCAGCTTCAGCCCTATCCAAAAGAGCTATATACTCCTTTAACTCAGGAAGCTCGTCCAGAGTAGTGTATTTTTCGTTAGCCCCTTCCATACCCGCCAGCCCAAGGGTACTGAGGAAATCACGGTAAGCACTGTTAACAAAAAGATATGTCGGAACCTTTCCATCCTCTTTCTCAGCAAAAGCTATTGGAAGGTTATTGAAAACCTCCAGGGACTTTTCCCTAAGGGGAGTAGTTCCCAGAAGATTGATATTTCCAATGCTGTCATAGTACTTGCTAAAAGCAAAATCCTCACAGACCTCTAAGCTGCAATCCACAGGTCTGTCAAAATCAGCCACAGGCTTTGGCTTTCCAAAAAGATAGCCCTGGAGCTTCTCACAGCCAATTCTCTTAAGGAATTCATACTGTTCCCGGGTCTCAACGCCCTCTGCAAGGGTATGTATACCCAGCTCTTTTGCCATATTTACTATGGTTGCAAGAATAACTTTTGTTCTTTTATTTGTATCAAAGGTCCTTAGGAAATCCATATCGATCTTAAGCACATCAATGTCATAGTTCTTTAAGTTGTTAAAAGAGCTATAACCTGATCCAAAGTCATCCATCCAGACCTCATATCCTGCCTCCCTGAACCTTTTTATCTGCTGTCCAAGGAAATCAGAACCTGATGTGAGAGCACTCTCAGTCACCTCCACATGTAACAGTTCCACAGGAATATTGTATTTTTCTCTGCACTTATCTACCTCTGCCAGAATATCGCAGAGCTCAAAATCAAGCTGTGACAGGTTTACAGATATGGGCTCAACAGCGAAGCCACTGTCAATGTCATCCCTAAGATCCGAACATACCATATCTATGATGTAAGTATCCAGTTTGTGGACCAGATGTACATCCTCTAAAACCTCAACGAAAATAGCAGGTGATATCAATCCCATCTCAGGATCCTGCCACCTTGCCAGGGCTTCATAGCCACATACCTTTCCTGTAAGAGTCCTTACTTCCTTCTGGTAATATACCTTGAAATACTTCTTTTGGAAGGCGCTCTCAAAGTTGTCGATAACGTACTGTCTGAGCTCATTTCTTTTGCTGAGCTCCTCATCAAAGAAATTGATGTCCTTATCATAGACCTTTATAATGTCGTCGCAGGCAATCTTCGCCCTGTCCACCATAACTACAGGGTCATCCTCTTTTCCTGTAGCCTGGTATATTCCGGCTTTGATTCGGACTCTAAGGCCCTTCTCATGCTTTACAGCCGCTTCAAAAAGAAGTGACAGCCTGTCCGTTATTTCTTTTGCATCCAGGGAATCTGCAAGAATAATAAACTGATCACCGCTGGTTCTGGCTGCCAGTTCATCAGGGAAAATATTCGTAATCTCTTTTGCTAAGCCACGAAGGAACTCATTGCCTCCTACAAAGCCATATTTCTGGTTGAAGGCCTTGAAGTTCATCACATTCAAATAAATGATAACCGAACTGCTGGTAGCAGAATGGTCACCACTGCCCTGTAAATGGCTCAAAATCCCGTTCAGATTATGAAGCCCGGTGAGCTCATCGATATGGTCGTACTCTTCGCGTGGGTTCTCAGAGTTATTAATCATCTTCACCTCATTGTAAAGAAGTTGACTATATTTCATTATACCATATTTCCAGCATTTTTATTCAAATCATTTTATTGCAGATAAGCCGGAATGTGGCTATTATTTACTTATGAAAACATTACGACAGACAAACAGAATCAGATGGGTAACCATCACCGGGGTATTTATGGCCCTGAATATCATCATGTCAAGCTTTGGAATCCCGGTTCCCGGAGGGCATCTGTACCTTTGCGATATGATAATCTGTACAGCAGCTCTTTTGCTGGATCCCGTGGCAGCCTTTATCGTTGGCGGTGTAGGGTCTTTCCTTGGTGACATGATATTTTATCCCCTGCCAATGTTCGTTTCCCTTGTGACTCATGGTCTTCAGGCAGTAGTTATTTCCCTGATTGCCCATTCAAGCATCGGCAGCTCAAAACATGCACAATTTATCCGCTCTCTTATTGCTACTTTGGTTGGTGCTGTTATAATGGTAGTTGGGTATACATTAGGTAAAACCTTTGTATACAGCACTTTTGAGTATGCAATGATCAAGCTCCCTTATGAGATTGCCCAGGCACTTCTGGGTGTCTTCGGATCCCTCCTTCTATGCTACAGAGCGGGACTAATCAGGATTTTCAGGCCATGGAGCTTAACTAACTACTATAAGGCGGTGAATAAAATGGATTTTTCTGAAATAACAGACCAGGCAAGGCAGGCAGTTACTGAGATTCTTGATGCAGCCGGTCTTAAGGAGGGCTCCATATTTGTGATTGGCTGTTCCTCCAGCGAAATTCTTGGTGATCAGATTGGAACTGCCACCAATATGGATTCTGCAAATGCAGTATATGACGGCATTATCCCGGTCCTGAGAGAAAGAGGCATTCTTCCTGCAGCCCAGTGCTGTGAGCACTTAAACAGAGCTCTTGTGGTGGACAGGACCACCATGGAAAAGTACGGTTTTGAACAGGTTAACGCCATCCCTCAGCCCAATCACGCAGGTGGTGCCTTTGGAACTGTATGTTATGAGCGTTTTGATGATCCTGTTCTGGTTGAAGATATCAGGGCAAAGGCTGATGCAGGTATCGACATCGGCGGGACTATGATAGGAATGCACATGCACAGCGTAGTGGTTCCAATGCGAATCTCCCTTAGGAAGATTGGACAGGCTCCAATAATATGTGCTCGCCACAGGCCTAAATACGTGGGCGGACAGCGCGCTATCTACGATGAAAAGTTAATGTGACAAAATAAAAGTCCTCAGAGCTTTTGATAGGCTCCGAGGACTTTTTTCATGGTCTTTATTACAGTGATTTGAACTTCTGGGTTGTATCGGAAAGCTGCTCCGTAACTTCATTGTTCCTGTCGATGGCCTCAGTGATCTTCTTGATACCTCCAACGATCTCCTGGGAGCTTTCTGCAGACTGGGAAATAGCCTGGGAGCTCTCAACAATGGAGTTGCTGATAAGCTGAACGGAATCAACCATCTCTGTCATGATATCGTTGAGGTTTTCAGCCTTGTCGTTAAAGTTGCCAAGCATCTCCTCCATAATATCTGCGGTGTGCTCGTATTTCTCACCGGTCGCTACAAATTCATCGTAATCGCTGATAACCTGACCGTTAATGTAATCAAGCACTGCCTGAGCATTCTTAGCCAGATTGTTAACTGCCTCAGTAACCTCGTTACTGATATCCTGAATGTTGGCAGCTGTCTGTCTGCTGTTGTCAGCAAGTGAACTGATCTCAGTTGCAACAACAGAGAAGCCCTTTCCTGCCTCTCCTGCTCTGGCAGCCTCGATGGAAGCATTCAGCGCCAGGAGGTTTGTCTGGCTTGCAATATCCAGGATGACCTTTGTAAGCTCGTTAATCTGGGCAACCTTCTCAGATTCATGAACAGATTCCATAAGTGTTCCGGAAAGCTGCTCCACCTGATCTCCAGCTTCTGCCTTTTTCTGGATGACCCTTGCCTTGAGTTCATCAGCCTCTGCCTTGATTCCGCTTGCAGTCTTTGTTCCTTCTGTAGCCTGGTCTGCAATCTCCTGAGCAGCAGCCTTAACGCCTTCCACAGATTCATTGATATGGGAGACATTACCGGATACAGTCTCCATGCTGGCTGACAGCTCCTCTAAAGCTGCAGAGGTATTAGTAACATTGTCATCAGCCACACGAAGCTGGGATGTAACTTCGTCCGAGGAGGCTGTAAGTACAACCGATCCCTCTTTTACATCCTTCATGATTCCCTGAAGAGTCTCAATAAAGTGATTGATACCAGTTGTTATGAATAGAAGCTCTGACTTTGATTTTGTCTGTATCCTTGCGGTAAGATCGCCATTTCCCTGCTCAATATTGCTGATAATGACGTTGACCTCATCAGATATACCTCTGATCTTTTTAACAATATTCTGATAGCTGATCAGGAAGCTTATTGCAATAAGAGCAATGATGACAATTATGCCGATCATGGCTGTCAGATTTCCTGACTTCAAGAGGCCAGTCATATAGTTTTTGGTATAGTTTGCAGAATCACTTATCGCCTGATCCAGTACCTTTGTGGAATGGAAAATAGCAACCTTCTGGATTTCTGCCTTATCAAACAATATGGTATAGGCTGAATCCTTATCCCCCGCATCAACCTTCGCTATAGAGGATTCGATGAATTTCAGCATTCTCTGATACTGGGCCCTGATCTCGCTCATCTGAGCAATGGCGCTCTCGTTGCCTATGGCGGCAAAGTCGCTTTCAAGCTCCGAAATATCACCATCAATCGTGGTCTTGATGGCCTCTATCTGTGGAAGAAGAGCCTGTCTGGTCTCTTCAGCAGATGCAGCAACATAGCCTGTGGTCTGGTCATATAATGAAGTTACATCATTTTTAAGCTCAGCCTCATGCGTGGTCAGACTCATCATGGTCTGAAACATGTCAATACTGGTGTTTGTGGAGTTCTTCATAGCTGTCATCACAAAACCCATAACAACGATGAACGCCAGCAAGATCGCCACATTGGCCGCTGCAATCTGGAACATAATAGAATTGATCTTTTTAATGCGTACTTTTTCTTCTCTCATGTCCCCCTCCTTATAGCTTTGAATACCAGTCACTGGCAACTTTTTTGAACTCTTTTAAGAATCCAGCAGCATCAAGCTCTCCCTTGGCATATTTCTGATATACGAAGGAGAAACCGTTCTGACCCAGGCCCTCTGCCATTTCCATCCAATGCCAGTTGGAGGTCTTTCCGGAGGAGATATAACTGGAAATAACCGGTGCAAAGGGGTCAGCTGCCACATATTTGGAATCTACGAAGGGGCTGGCAAATCCAGCCTGCTCCACAAGGATCTTCTGTCCATTATCCTCAGAACACCACTGAAGGAAAGCAAGTGCTGCGTCAACCTGCCCCTCCTTTGATACTGCCCACCAGTTAGGTGCGTTTGTAAGGATGGTATCCATGCCATCTTCAAAGGCATAGGGAATCATTCCCACCTGGAAGCTTCCTGCCTTGGCATAGTCGTCAGATGCGGAAAGTGTTGCACCAATCCAGGAACCCTGGGTTACAAAGGCATACTTTCCTGCAGCAAAGTTAGCTACCTGTTCATCATAGGTACCATCTACCAGAAGGTCAGGGTCTGAATACTCATTGAAAAGACCTATCATCTCTGCGAAATGTGAAAATCTGGTATCATCGATACCGCCGCCATTTTTCATAAGGTCAATATAAGTGGTATCTGTTCTTGAAAGTCCGGAGTCGATATATGCTCCCGTGATGTGGTTTCCGGCTGACCAGCCAAGGTTTTCAGGCTCAGCGCAGTAGCCTATTACCGCTTTAAGTCCCAGCTTATCCTTTTGAGCGTCAATGGTCTCAAAAGCTTTTTTCATGGCATCCGGACCTGTTATAGATGCAGGATCTACGCCTGCTTTAGAAAGAATGTCTGCATTATAAGCAAGACCTATGGCCTCTGTGGTATATGGAAATCCCAGAGTCCCATAGGTTGGATCGATATAGGCTGCATCAGTCCTGGAAGCCCAGTCCTGATCACTCATATCAACAAGAAGTCCTTCCCAGTTGCCAAAACCTGAGGATTCACAGGCTATGATATCAGGCATCTGGTCAGATAGATAGTAGCCCTTCAATGTAGCCTGGGCATCGACGCCTGACTGAACAGTAATGATATTCACCTTCACTCCTGTTTCAGCCTCGTATGCCTTGCCAAGGGCCTCCATCTGAGTGGCTACCTCACTCTTAATATTTAATAAAGAGATAGAACTGGCGCTTTCGGTTGCATCAGCTTCTACCTCTTTACTTTGTCCACAGCCCACTGTGAGACACAAAAGTGACATCACAAGAGCCAGTGGGATTATTGTTTTTCTCTTCATGGCGCAACTCCCTTCTTTATCTCCAAAAAAGCATAAGGTCGTAAAAATATTATACGATATTGCGCACACGATTTGTTTGTTCTTGACGTTATATTATAAAACTTTAATAATTTGTTACTATTCAGAGCCAAGCAGAAATACTAGAAAAGGCAACTATCGAGCTTGCTCGAATAGATGCCTTTTCTAATATTTCTATTTGGCGGATATCCGACAACTCGGAAACATTTATGTTTCCGAGTCTTGGCTCTGAATAGTTCAAATCAATGATGGAACAGACGAAGACCTGTAAATGCCATAACCATATTGTGGTTATTTGCTGCCTCGATAACATTGTCATCTCTTACAGAACCGCCGGGCTGAGCCACATACTTAACGCCGCTTCTGAAGGCTCTTTCGATGTTATCTCCAAATGGGAAGAAAGCATCTGAACCAAGGGCCACATCAGTGTTCTTGTCAAGCCAAGCTCTCTTTTCAGCCTGTGTGAATACCTCGGGCTTCTCCTTAAAGATATTCTGCCACTTGCCATCTGCAAGAACATCCATGTAGTCCTCACCGATGTAAAGATCAATAGCATTATCCCTGTCAGGGCGCTTAATGCTGTCAAGGAAAGGAAGGTTCAGAACCTGAGGAGCCTGACGAAGGAACCAGTTGTCAGCCTTTGAGCCAGCAAGTCTTGTGCAGTGGATTCTGGACTGCTGACCTGCTCCGATTCCGATTGCCTGTCCGCCCTTTACGTAGCATACAGAGTTGGACTGAGTGTATTTAAGGGTGATAAGGGCTATCTTAAGGTCGATGAGAGCCGACTCGGGAAGGTCCTTATTGTCTGTAACGATATTCTGGAACATCTCGTCGTTGATCTCAACAAAGTTATGTCCCTGCTCGAAGGTAATACCAAAAACCTGCTTCTTTTCGCTGTTTTCAGGAACGTAATTTGGATCAACCTTGATAACAGCGTAGTTTCCGCCCTTCTTAGCCTTTAAGATCTCAAGAGCCTCATCTGTATATCCGGGAGCAATTATGCCGTCGGAAACTTCTCTTTTAACAAGTCTTGCTGTATCAGCATCACAGACATCTGAAAGAGAGATGAAATCACCAAAGGAAGACATTCTGTCTGCGCCACGGGCTCTTGCATAAGCGTTTGCAAGAGGGCTCAGCTCTCCAAGATCCTCTACCCAGTAGATCTTCTTCTCAATATCTGTAAGTGGTGTTCCAACAGCTGCACCTGCAGGTGAAACATGCTTGAAGGATGTGGCTGCAGGAAGTCCTGTAGCTTTTTTCAGCTCAGCAACAAGCTGCCATCCGTTAAATGCATCAAGAAGGTTGATGTATCCTGGTCTTCCGTTGAGAACCTCGATAGGAAGGTCCTGTCCGTTTTCCATGTAAACCCTTGAAGGCTTCTGGTTTGGGTTGCATCCGTATTTTAACTGAATCTCATTCATCGTATCAGTTCTCCTTTCTTATGTTCTTGTTGTAAATCCTGGTCTCTACTGCTCCTGTGGCAATCTCAATATATCTTGTGAAAAGAGATACCTTGTTATCAGAGTTTAATGCAGACCATACGGTATCTGTAAACGTATTGATATCACCTGTTATATTTACCTTTGTAGGCTCTCCCTCAAAGCTTGGAAGTGGGTTTCCATCTCCCATGTAGGTGTGGATAAAGAAGCCTTCACCTGCCTTAGGATTTTCATAGGTATAAGTAAATCTCTGGCATGAAGAAGGATCCCCATTATTGCTCTTTAAGATTGAAAGGGCAAAATCATACTTGCCGTTCTTAACGTTCATGATTCCGGAAATTCTTGGTGTGTAGTTAGGAGCATCAGGCTCGAACTCTCTGGTCCTAAGAGACTCCTCAAAGCTCTGTCCTGCCTGCATAAGCTCATAGATAGTATCTGTCTGGTCACCGTTTGTAACGATGGTTGAAGTACCTCTTACCCTTACAGGAGCGTAGATGATAAGGCTTGGGTCCTCCATCTTGGATGGATCAAAGGCTTCAGTGCGGATGCCCTGTCCCTCCTCTACAAATACTCTGTTTCTTGAGTTCTCGCTTCTTCCCATAATGAAGTAAGCGCATACAGCATACTTTCCATCCTCAGAAGTTCCAAGGATGATTCCTCTTCCCGGATAGGTTGTGCTGCTGATTTCCTTTGTTAAATCTACCATGTGCTTCCCCTTTCTACGTTTTGCGTGAAGCAGACTCGAAAATGCTTCGCATATTTTCGGCTTGCGTGAAGCAGACTCGAAAATGCTTCGCATATTTTCGGCTTGCGTGAAGCAGA
>CAMVRW010000005.1 GCA_947169985.1 uncultured Butyrivibrio sp.
GAAGTTGGAAATTGTGAGATTAACTCTCTGCCAAAGTGTAGGATCATTAGGCTCGAATACAACCCAGTTGGTGTTAGCCTTGATACTCTCTTCAACAAAGATGAACAGACGTCTAACGTTGACATACTTGAATGCAGCGTTGCTGGAAGCTGTTCTTGCGCCCCAGATACGTGTTCCCTGTCCGGGAAGGATTCTGATAAGGTTGATTCCTTCAGGGTTCAGGATATCCTGCTCATCCTTGGTATAGTTAACAGAAAGGCCGGAACAGAATACAACTTCGTTAGCAGGTGCCTTATGAACACCTCTGTCGATATCTGTTCTTGAATATACGCCCATTACAGCGCCTGAAGGCGGGATGTAATCTGACTTATTTGAAGATCTGTCGAATACCTGGATCCATGGATGATACATAGCACAGTATGTAGAATCAACCATCTGTCTGTATCCGATAAGATCAGCTGTCTTGTACATCTCTCTAGGCATATCCAGAACTGCGAAGCGGCTTCTAAGTCTCTCGCAGTGGCCTACAAGACCAACTACTACTTCAGGCATTGTGATTCCGGGAACTGCCAGCATGCTGACAACGTTGTTCTCAACAAATGCCTCAAGACCTGTACGCTTGCCAGGGCCGTTGTCCTCACCAAGGTATGTGGAAGGATCAACCTTAGCAACTGATCCGTCTGATCCACCATCAAGGAAGAACACACCGTCTGTTACGTCCTCTCCGATGATATCTGCAACAGGATTTCCGGGAGTCTTCTGAGGATTGAACTCAACCTTGATGATATCGCTGTTAGCAAGTCTTGATCCGATGAATCTTGGAGACTGTGTATTAACAGAAAGCTCTGAGTAGTTCTCAACATCATCGCCATAGCGAACTGACATATCCATTGTTACAAGATATACAACTGCCTTTGGAACGATGTCTGTATCTACTGCTGAATCTGGAAGATCATCTGCAAAAGAGATCTCTCTGTCAAAGATGGTCTTGATTGTTGTAAAGGTTCCTTCGAACTCTACAAGATCGCCCTCTCTGAAGCCTTCTGTACTCTTTGCAATGAATCCGGCATCTGTCTTCTCAATAAGCTGAAGTTTTCTCTTCTTATTGGTTGAAAGCATTACCTGGATCTTATTTCCCCATGCTCCGGGGCTTGATGCGGTTACGTTAATGAGGCCCTTCTTGGCTGAAGCAGGCTTTGCGTCTCTGGGAGCAACACGCATTACATAGCATCTTGTTCCGCCGTTATCAAAGAACTGCTCTACGCTGTTAGCCAGGAACCTGTACTCGCCATAGCCAAACTCTGAAAGGAAGCCGCCAAACTGCTGCTTAAAGCTCTTCATGCTGGTTACGAGAAGTGGTGCTCCTTCAATGGGGCCTTTCTCCGCAAGTCCGATAAAGCCAGCTGTACTTGTACCAACGCCTTCGATACTTCGTGGAGAATTATCATATTCTTCAACGTATACGCCTGGTGATAAATACTCTGCCATATACTTTCTACCTCACTTTTTCATTATTTTTAAGCCGTTACCTTGACCTGACCCGGGAACGTGACTGAGATGCTGCCTGCATAGGCACACATCATCTTACAATCACTGGCAAGACAGGGTTTTCCGCCGATCAGAATCTTTGGCTTTGTTGGAATCCAGCATCCGGCGGGTACCGGAGTACAAGGCTGGGGGGTCAACACTCCCAGTGCAGCTGCCGTAGCAGAAGCAACAGCGGGATTAGCCAGGGATGTACACATTCCGAAGGGGCCAACATTTGCAAATCCTTGCGCGTCCTGTATGGTTCCACAGGGTTTCCCGGATGCAAGTACTGTAGCCTGACTAGTTACTTTAAGGGGAGCCGGTGCCGTTCCCATCGTGCACAGGCACGTTCCCGTTGCCGTCACTAGTTCGCTCATCCTGTTCTTCCTCCTTTCTGGTCAAAGCGTTTGCGGAAACCGCTCCTTCCATCAGATCTGTCTCTCTGGCCAGTTCATGAAGGTCTGCCTTCCTGAAATACTCTTCATCTCCAACCTTGAAATGAATGAGATGGGGAAGATCTGCCTTATCATCTCTGACCTTCAAAACAAACCGTCCATCAGGACCGGCCCTTCCGTAGATGATACGAAAGATCTTGTCGTTTAACTTGTGCTCATTGGCAATAGGCTCCGTCAAACTGACACTTAGTGGTGCTTTCTGATCCTTTACGGTGAAGGAGTCGTAGCGCTCTTCTGCTTCATCCATTAAGGCGTACCTGATAGTATCAAGTACTACACCACCTCCTGCTGTCAGCGGAAGAAGATTGATCTTGTAATCCGTCTTCTTGCTGGCATCACTTTGGAAATAACATACCGGACGATCTAAGTTGATCGCTTCGATATACTCCAGATCCGAAAGGGTTCCGTTAATTTCAAGCACTTCCCCTCCCTGACGATTTTTCTCTGACGGCATCAGGAAAAGATCTATCATGGGAAGTCCGGGATCCAGCTTTTCATACATCACATTCACATCCGCCTGGTCGAATCCGCGAACATTAACCTGCATGAGAAAGTCTTCTCTGCCGATGTTTACGAATACGTATACCCCTTCGCCTTTCTTCATGGGAGTTGTACTTAACCCATTGATGGCGAAACGGACATCCGGCTCCGAGATTTCTTTTCCATTAGTGGTATCAAGGAGCCTTACAGCCAGTGATAATTTTGCTGTAATCACAGTTGTCACTTAATTCTCTACCCCCTTTCTTCGCCGGTAATACCAAGTTCGAACGTCGCATCTGTTACACGTGGTGTATCGATAGTCTCACCACTTGACAGGTAAACGGGGGCCGCCTTGTAGAACAGGCTAAGCTGATAAGGCTTATTGATCGCCTGCCACACCCTTACCTTCTCCTCCAGACTTATCTTCGCCTGAGACAGTACTATGGGAGGTTCCTGCGTGTCGAGCCAGGTTTGTAGCTGATTGGGAAGGACCGAACTGTTATCGTTTACGATCTGCGCTATCTTCCCGACTATCTTTTGCATATCCGAATCCTTAAGGCCCATCTGGCCGGATCCGTTGATGAAGACCATATAGTACAGAGCATATGGTCTTGGCGGTTTGGTTATCTGTGCCTTACCCTTTTGAATGTACCTGTTGGTGGTAACCTCCACATCCTCTTTGATGTCGTAAAGGTAAAGTCCAACCAGGTAGTCAACATCCTGAGATGATGGTGATGATATCTCGATGTTGTTTGGGGAAGGGATTGGTTCAGGACACATCTTTTCCCTCAGAGTTTTTACGATATATGAACTTACATCCGAAATAATAGGATAATCAGCCATCTAAATAACCCCTTTATTCGTCCTTGAAGAATTCTGTAAGTGTTTCTGTGTACTTATCAACCTTTGTCTGCATCGGTGATGTGAGACAGATTGCATAATCGGTATTGTTGGCGTATTCTGTGATGCACTTGAAGTAATCCTTGGCATCATCCTCACCTATGAAAAGTGTTCCGCTGTAAACAATCTTCTCATCCATCTGTTCTGCATCTGAAGATGAAGTCTGTTTATGCATCTCATCACTTCCGCGATTAAAGATATATACGTTTGAACCCTTGGTCATGGTACCGGTTGCCTTGGCATCATCATAAAAATATCTGTAAGCTGTGCAGTCAGATAAGGTATCAAGACTGATATATTCTTCTGTCTTACTGCCGTCGTACTGCCTGTAGTTGTACTTGTTGTTGGTGTCAACCAGCTTATTTACTACCATCTTGGTAAGTGAATCAGCAGGTGTGATACCGGACCTTGAAAGTTTGGAGAAGGTTGCTCCGGCTATTGCAAGTTCGTCGTCACTCATCTCATCAAGACTCTTTCCGAAAAGAGATTCCAGCTGAGCTAAAAGTGCATCCGCGTCCTTCTTTCCGCTTCCATCATCCTTTTCGCTTGCATCATTAATGCCCGCCAGGGTATCTGCTGAAGCTCCGCTTTCCTTTGCCTTGTCAGCCAGCGCATCTACTGCATCCTTATCTCCAACCTCTGCAAGAGCTGACGCAACGCCAGCAAGATCGGCATTTGCGTTATCTGCAAGAGCACTCATTGCCTTGTTTACAAGTTTGTCTGCCATATTTCCGGCATCGCCTTTACCGCCGGTCTCCTTGTTGATGTCCTGATCCACTGCAGCAATCTTGGCATCGTAGGCCTTGGCTCCTGCAAGGTCGTTATTGTCGAGGCAGGCATCTCTCTTTTTCTGAAGTTCTGCTTTCTTGGCCTTTAAGGCATCCAGCTTGGATCTCAGGTTCGCATCTGAATCTATGATCTTCTGGGCCTCTTCCTTCAGCCATGCCAGATGGGCCTGAACTGAAGATGTGGAATAGGTCTTATAATCATCTCCCGGAATTGTGGTCAGAAGGTTCTCTGTCCAGTCAATTCTCTGGTAAACATACTCAAGAGCATTTTCTGCTTCATCCCTCTGCCTCATGGCTTCTATCAGGAACTGAAGCATTGATCTGTCTGCTTCCTCTACTCCCTTCCGGTCCTCTAAGTAACTGGTCTTTGCTCCTGCTGAAGCAAGTGACCCGTAATCTCCTCCGGTTCCTGCTGTTGCAGAAGCTGAATACTTGTTACTTGCCAGATTAAGGAGACTGCTCTTTAGAAGACTAAGCTCACCGGCCTTATCACTGATATTGTTGTCCCTGATATTGGTGGCATGCTTAAGGTAATCAACAGGACCTCCAAGAGATCCACCAGTGCTCTGGTCTATTACCTGAGATGAATAGTCGTAGATCGCATGTCCTAAAATATCGTCTGTATCAACTAATGCTTTTGAAAGGTACTTTGTATAACTATCTGAACAGTTGGAAATCGATGTTCCTATCGCATCCAGGAGAGCTGAATCTGCATTAAAGGGCTTCTCCTTAGGGGTCTTATCGTACACGTAATCATCGTTATCTGAATTGGCTTCCTCAGCTCTTTTCTGCTCATTGCTGTCGTAATCATCAAGTACTGTCCACCAGCCTGATGAGGAACTTACAATTCCAAGGGAACGAAGGAAACTTAGGATAAATGGATCAGCCGTATTAAAGCCTGTAAAGTCATGCTTTAAGGAGTCCTTAAGTTCCTTGTTGTAAGGAGCTCCAATGGAAGCATTACTCTCACTGCTGGAATCCTTAAATGAACCGTATGGAGTGTAGTAGCTTCCTGAAGTTAAGGTGTACAGAGTATTCAAAAGATTATCATCCAGCTCTGCCAGCCTCTCCATGATCAGGGCTCTTCTGGTGGCATCTACCTTTTCCATCAGGTCGTAAACAAGCTTGGCTTCTTCCTCTTTTCCATCAGCCTTGTATGCTATGTAAATAGTGTTAAGACCCTGGAGCTGCTGATCGCACTTATCTGTCTGGGCATCCCTTAGATTCAGTGAAAAGAAAGTGCTAAGAAGCTGATAGGTGTATACATCGCTTCGAAGGTTTCCTGAATCCTTCGATCCCTTAGCATCCAGATAATCACTCTGTGAAATACTGGTAGCTGACTGGGACTGGGTGTACTGGGTTCTTATGGGTTCCAGTTCAGGCAGACCTGACAGGTCGTATGGGTCCGGTATATCGAAAGGATTCATGGCTGCCATGGTCTTGGCATCGCGGAGGATTCCGTCGGAACCAACGTAGTAGGTAACATACAAAGGATTGATGGTTTCAACATTCTCCGGTCTTCCATCCTCTGAAATACCCTTAACGCCGTTCTCGATATCACCAACGTTGAACCACTGTCCGTCAGAGAGCTCTGACTTATAGTAGACTTCATTCTGACCTGATTCAGAAGCGGAGTCCTTAGCCTTTTCATAGAGCTGATCCGTAAGGGCATCCTTATGGATAACATAGGTTCCTATGAAAAGAACTGAGTTCTCAACGGAAACCTTAGCTGCAAAATTCTGGTAGGTTATGGCTTTATCCGGGTCAAATATCGCCTCAGAATCAAAGCTCCTTCCAAATACCACAGCCAGCAGCACTGCTACCAGAACTATGGAAACAGCTCTTTTTATTAACTTGTCCGGTAATCTGAAACTGCTTTTCATTCACTATCATCCTCTTTCAAAACAGCACCATTTGCCGTATCAAACCTTGCCTTGTATAAAACTGATTCCCCGGAATCGTAGAACTCTATCTTTAGATCATCCAGAGACTGTTTTACTATTGAGATATACTTGAGGGACTTGTCGATCTCTATGGCCTTATCTCCTCCAAGAGCCTTGCCTTCCTGTGTGAGAACTTTGAAGGACTTGATGTCTTCCTTGTCCTCATCCATCTTGAACTTGATCTCCACAAGGCCGGTGGTTTCATTCACTGTAATTTCATAGGTTCCAATCTGATTTGGATCCCTTCGCTTGATGTCATAACCGGTGGTGATCGTCAGTGGCCCGGATTCTACAGTTGGATCAATGATACAGTCATCTATGAATTCCTCTCCGTTGTAGATTCTTATCTTTGCCTCACTGACGGTGTCGAAGGATAACATCAGATGCCTTAGCTTCTTGTCTACCGGAAGCCTGTCTCCAACCTGAACGTTGTTGACCCAAAGCTCGTAATCCGATATCTCGATCTCAAAATCATCAGGAATGATTATGGTAAGTTCAAATTCCTGGTTCTGAATAATGGGCTTTAATGTGTACTGCGCATCTGCGGTGTTTTTCTCAACATAGCTCTCACCAACAACTGCTGTCTGCATATCTGCATCTGTTCCAGCTAAAATGGCGCTTATTCCGCCGCAGGTAAGTCTGTCAAAGGTGTAAAGTGTTGTGGTATAGAGCTTCATTGCATCCAGCATGCTGTTTTGAAGTTCTTCAAAGCTGTCCATCTCTGAGTCATATTCATCAAAGGAAAGCTGTCCCAATCTGTTCCTGAGCTCATCCTTTTTCAGATTCGCTTCTGCATCATCAACATCCTTCTGATATTGTTTATACGAATTACGAACAGAAATGTAATTATTGAAGGCTTCCTCTACACTGCTGTCTATATCTTTTTTTGCTGCAACCTTATCTTTATAGGCACTTGAATAGTCCAGAACGTTCTGGTAAAGAACATATGGATCATCATCTATATATCTGGTACCATCCATGTTTCCCTTGAACCATAATCTTGGGATCTTTATGAAAAGAATTCTCTTCTTTCCATTCCAGTAACTGTCGATCTTATCAAGGAAAGACTTGTAGTCCTTTTTAAATGCTTTCTTGTTGATTGAGTCTCCATTAAGTGCTGTATTAACGTAGGAGGCAATCCTGTTATAATCTCCGCCGTACTTATTTCTCATAAGCTTGGCATTTGTGTTGAGCTCTGCCCTGGCTGATGATTCAGCTGTGCAGGCCTCGTAGTAACCCTCGTCCCTATCCTCCGTGTACTTCATGAGAGCATCTAAGCAGTCTCTGTCTATAGTTGCTTCAACAAAGGGCTTCTGGAAATCATATCCGGTGGTGACGTCGATCTTAATCATATCCGTCATCTTCTTAAGGTCTGCCTCGAGAGTTCTTCTGTCAGAAGCCACCTTGTTTTTGGTGGATTCAACCTTCTTTTCCAGCTTATCAACATCTGCCTGATTGGCCTGTCCAAGATGGAGCTTTGCCTGATTCTTTGCAAGTCCTTCCTCGTAGGTGGTAAGTCTGGATTCATTAAAAGCTATCTGCTTTTGAAGAACTACTATCTCAACGAAGAGATTGTTGACCTTTTCTGATATCTCAAAGGTCTTATCCTGCAGCTTGTGCTCAGCTACACTTATCTCATACTGCAGAGCTACAGGCTTATACTGGAATTCCGAAGCCTCTGAAAAATCAGGAGTTTCCGGAAATTTAAAGCTTAGAAGCGGCGACCATCTGAACTGCTTCATGGATTTTTCTTTAAGATTGATGGCCTTTACTGCTGATTCATAATTAGCTTTTTTGGATTCTACTGCTGTCTCAGCACTGTCATAGGCGTCTGAGTTTTCTATTGCCAGGCTTCTGGCGCCCTTCATGGTAAGGGTCTTTTGGACCGGAAGTGCTCCGGCTGCCTGAGCCTGAGATCCCGGGATTATCGGCATTATAAGCGAGGCTGTCCAGATTACAGTCATGGTCAGCGCCAAAGCTCTTTTCGCCCGATTCAGTTTCCCGAAAGAATTAAGCACTCTCATCCTCAGCACCTGTTACATAGTAAAACTCAAATGTATTGTCATCCTCTTCCTCACTTACGAAGGAATAGATGATGTCTCCTCTTCTGTAGGAGTGGATGTAAACCACATAATCTCTGCTGTAGCTCTTTACCTCAGCTACATCTGTAAAGGTCTGCTCAAGGTCCATTGAGATATATCCCTTTTTGCTTGGCCTTTTCTCATTGAGCTTATTTATAGCTATAGCTTCCGGAAGGATAACTCCTGAATTACCCTGATATACAGGATCTCCAAAGATCTCTGAAAGTCCTTCCAGTGTGTCTACTGCTTCATTACCGATCTTAAAGGCATCTGTAAGAACATATACGGAATCTACCTTCTCGTCGTCATCAAGGGCGTCCGTATCGCTCTGGGCATGATACAGAGCTCCTATACCATCCATGATGATCACTGATTCGCGATTTGCTGTGTAGAGTTCTGAATGGCCCTTGTAGTGGTCAGCCACCTCAGTAACACTCTTTCCAAGAAGCTCACTATAAACAATCGAGTCGCTGGCAAAGCTTCCTGAATAAAGCTCGTTCTCACCGCTGTCATAAAGAACTCCCTGACCGTTCTTCTTGCCCTTGGAGAAATCTCCTATGTACTCCCTTGTGCCATCTTCTCTGTAAAGAGTTCCCTGGCCCTCAAAGAGGTTTTCATGGAAGTTTCCCTTATAGAGGGTGTTTCCCTCAGGGTAGTTCTGCTCGCCATTTCCTTCGTACATGTTACGGTCAAAGGTTCCGGTATAGACCACATTTCCAGCCGGGTTATAAAGGGTTCCCATTCCTGTTACATACCCTTGTTCAACCTGGCCATCATAGGCAAGATATCCGCTCTTTCCGGTGATCTTAACGTGGCCCTTGGCTGTTCGAAGTCTCAAGGAATTATACTTATAAGTAGGAATTCCTTCCTGTGAAAAGCGCTTGAAGATGGTGGTCTCAGTGGTGATGTACCAGATACTTACAACACCTACGATGATAACGATGGCATACATAAGCCTCTTCGAGATCATCCACCTTCCGACAGTAAAGTAATCCTCTTTACTTCTAGGCTTAACTCCAAGTAGTCCGGCAAAGAAATCACGGATCCTTGCTACTATCTTGGTCTTTATGAAGTTCCAGTTGGTGTAGAGCTTAAACTTGGTAACAAGTCCGGTCATTTTGGACTTGATAGTCTGAATCAGAATACCAAGAAGGCCATTTCCACTACCCATCTATATTTCCTCTCACAAATCAAAGGTGAAGAATCTTGTAGCTGTCATCCTCTACAAACTCATTGAGGAATCTGTCACTTTCAAATACGTACCACTTGATCAGGTTGTCATCAGGTGTATCCTTAAGCAGCTCCGAGAACTTGGTCCTTGCGATGTAGAAGTCCTTCTCATAGAAGGCATCCAAAGCCTCGTTGTACCTCTGCAGAGTCTGAAGCCTTTCACTTCTTGTTCTTGCAGGATATGCGTCAAGTACTTCGTAGAGCTTTACATTCTCACCGGTAACAGCCTGTCCTGCGTAACCGATGAATCTCAACGGTCCCTGAACATTTTCGCTCTCTCTTACCCTGCCTGTGATAATAAGTCCAAGCTTTTTATCTGTTACAAACTTGCTTATGCGCTGGATAAGATCCTGGTCATTGGAGTGAAGATAAGTTGTAGCCTCATCTTCATTTCCCATTACTCCGAAGTCACATTCATCCTGATAAAGAACTGTGGTGATAATGCTCTTATCAGTAGTCTTGATGTTTCTATTGAACAGATCCGTAAAGAATCTGACTGTGTCTTTTTCCTGATCTCCAAAAAGCATCTGGAAGCCGGACAGATCCGGAACCTTTCCAACAACGATACACTGGTGATCCTTTTGGAATTCTCCTATGCTCTCGATAACTGTATCCACTCTCTTGAGTTTCTGACCAAAGGCAAGGTCGAGAGAAACCACTGCTACTGTTCCATAGAGATGAGTCTGGACGCTGCCCTCAACCTCCATGATGGAGTTAAGGCCCAGGAGTCTTTCCACATTCTTAGGAGCAAATCTGTAATAAACTTCCAGGGTTCGCAGCTTAATGTACTCTATCTCATCTATTCTCTTGTGGATCTCCGTAATGGAATCCCACATGTCTTTTACATCTCTTCCAAGAGTTACCGGTCTGTTCGGAAGTTCACCTCCAAGGGCTGTGATTGAGAGGGCATCCTCAAGTACTGCAAGGTCTGCCATATGGAATCTCCAAACAATGACAACCAGTGCGCTTGCCAGTGCAAACACTAATACGAACAAAAGAAATACTGCCCTGTTATCAACAAATACCGAACCATCTGTAGTTGTGGAATTGATGATACCAACCAGTGCATATTCCGGAACCGTAACCCCTTCAGTAATGGCAACTGCTCTGTAATCCTGCCCCTCAATTGTCAGGTCCTGGGCTGTGTACTTCTGACCCTTAAAGATCTTGGTAGGGATATTTGTAATATCCTGACCGTAAACATCAGGTCCGCTCTGACGGTTTCTTCCGCTGCTGCTCATGCAGATCAAATTATCTCTAAGTCTATATACGAATACGTCATAGAAAATGTCATTATTTCCTTCACGACGTGCAAATTCGCACATAACGTTCTTTGCTTCCATATATGTTTCAGAATCGTAGAATGACGAATCTGAATAATCAGTGTTTCCACTTAACCCTGCTTCATCAGCAAGTCCAATAAGGGAAATGGATGCAAATCTTGAGTGCTCCGTAGCTCTTGAATTAAAGTAGTGCTCAGCTATTGTAATGACTCCACCAATAGTGATAACAAGTAGCAGTCCCTCAGCAATGAGCAGGTAGTAAAAAGATCTGTCCCTGTTCTCAAATACCCTGATGATCCAGTAAAGAAGGATGAACCAGATAAGAAGGCAGGCAATGTACCAGATAATGTATGTGGAGTACAGTGTAAAGAGCTGTCCCACTGTGAGCTTCATATCTGTAACCAGAGACTTGATATAGGAATCCACCTTGAAAACTCCGGTGGGTTCATCTGCATCGGACCGAAGGTAAAGCTGCCCTTCCTTATATAGAGCATCTGAGTAGAATCTTCCGTTGCTGGCTGTCTTTGAACGAACCATCTCAGCCTTAACGTTGTCATCATTGGTTGCATCCGGGTCTCTCAGCTCATCATAGGCAATACAGTTAACCTTCACATAGCTTCCATCCTTAGCAAGAAGGGTCATGAAAAGACCTGTTCCCTCTGCTGAAAAGCCTCCAAGTACTTCTTCTTCCTGAGTGGCGAACTTATTGGTGGTGGAAAGAAGGTTCAGCTTAGTATCCAGCTTTATGATCCTGTAAGTAGGAACGCTTACTATGGCATCTTCATCATTGCTCTTTGCGTTTTTCACCTCAGCAAAACCTGAGAGAACTGCATATACATTTCCTTCATACACGGATAGTCCGATGATTCTTGTATCCCCAAGGCTCTTGGAGGTAAACATGCGTGACACATTTCCCTTGCTGTTCATCTTAAACAGGATTCCCTGGCCCTTAATATTCTGACCGTAATAGATATCGCTGCCATCTACTACGTACTGAGAATAGCTGGTGCACTCAATATTTATGGATACCCTGTTCATCAGAACAGAAAAAATAAACAGAGAAATGGTAAAACTAAGTATGTATAGAATAATGGTTATTCTTCTTTGTAAACTCATCTGAGCCATCTTCTAAAGCCCCCTGCTCTACTTCTACTGCAACAAACTTTCCGTTCCAATCTGCTTAAAGGTGTTAAATAAGAGTCTGAACCAGGAATTACCTCCAAATAAGAATCTTGATAATATGATACTTAATGCAAACACTGCCAGTATCAGGCTTATCCAGAAAAGAACACCTATGATTGCGTCTGCATTTCTTTTGATCCACAGCTTGATCAAAAACCATGGTGTGATCTTTTTCTTGGTAACCGCGGCAATTGTGATGTCCCTGTAAAGGTCTGTGAATCTGTGATAACTGCCATTTGCGATCTTCTTATCAAGAAGATAAAAGCTGGTAGCTTTCTGTCCTGACTTTGGTCTAAGGAGCTCTAATAGGATCTTTGCACAGATATCTGTACACTCAGCCTCGCTGATATTTGGATCCAGATCCTTAAGGTCCATTTCATACCCCAAAAAGACCGAACCATCATTAGACAGATTCAGCATTCCCCTGTTAAGGAGCAAATATAAAATTGGATATGGGAGGTCTGACGTTATGCATGAAAGAATTACATTTATGCATATATCTTCACACTGAGAAAGTGTCAGAGACTCCCCCTCATAAAAATCGGCTAAAGGTCTTTCCTTGTGATAAGGGAAAACCAAAACATGCTTGTCGGCTACTGCAAAATCATCAACAAGGCTCTCTTCCCCGCGCCTGTTCGAAAGCTTAAAAAGCTCTAAGACCTTTCGAACCACCTCGTGCTGATGAACTACTATTACCGTGTATAATATTCCCCCTGAAGAAGCCAGGTCTCTGCAGATATAGCAGTCATTGACCTCTCCTATACTTTTGGTAGCAACCGGCAGAAGCTGCATTTTGTCGGATTCGTAGATCATTTACTAATCCTCTCAAAGGTTGATTTCCGGCATCTTAACGATAGGTTCCTTTTCCTGTTCTTCTATGCTTCCTGCATCTTCTGATGTTGCAGTAGACTTAACGATTGCATAAGCATAAGTGCAAACCATAGGCATATCTGAGCAGTAAATACGGATCTCATATACACCTTCCTTGGAAGGAGCTGTGTAAACACCATCCGTGGTGACTTCGCCACTTCCGGGAGCTGTAAGCTCGTAGGTTATGCTGCAGGCATCCATGTTGTTAAACTGCACACCGAAGTAGTAGTTCTCTCTCGGTCTCATAACAACGGTAGGAGTCTTGGCTGTGATTGACTTGCCGTAGTAATCTGCTGCTTCCAGTTCCTCTCCTGAAGGGAACTTGATAGCTACCCATCTGTAGGTAAGTACCAGGAAGTCAACGTCACGAAGAAGTCTTGCTGCTACAACAAAGCTTCCCTTGTCGTTCAATACTCTAACTGCTGTCTCAGCATCAACCAGCTGCTGCGCCTGTCTTGAGAACAGCTCAGGATTTCCGTAAACAGTACTCTTTGCACTTGCTCCAAGAGCCTGATCCTGTGACAGATACTCATAGCCGATGGATACGTAAACATTTCCCGAGCCAAGACCATGGGTGATCTCGCCTGAATATCTGATATCACCGGTTCTTGCATCTCTTCCAAGAGGGATTTCAAGAACACCTGTAGCTACATTCTTAAGCTCTGCGTAGGTAGGTTCAACAATTGGAGCTGCATCAGCTCTAACTGCTGCGCCACCCTTCTTATCCTCAATGTCAGCTTCCTTGTGGAAGAATTCCATATATTCATTCTTGATGCCGTTCTGGCCGGGAAGCTCAATATAAGGGTTCTTCTTAACTTCTTTTACATTCTCAATAACGTAGGCGCTGTCTGTTCTCATCAGGTCGATGTCGGCAAGCTTAATGGACTGCTCGTTAACTGCCTGTCTCATCTCCAGTGAGAGTTTTCCTGTCTCACGTCTGATAAGTGATGTAGGAGATTCTTCTGATAAGCGCACCTTAAGAGCAAAGCTGCTTTCAACTGAAATAGCCTTGTCATCCTCAAATCCTGAAGCTGATCCACTTCTAAGGATAATATTAGACTCTATTCCGGCCTGATTCTGGACCTTCATCCACAGGTCTTTTTCATAAATTCCATCTGTATCCAGCTGGATATCATCAATTGCGATCTCAATCTGCTGAGAACCGTCAGGAGCTGAGAATCCGGGTATATCAAGGATGCCCTGATAGGAAAGCTTAACGTCTTCAGTTCCGATCTTTCTGATCTCAACCTTAGCCTTTACATTTCTTCCCTTGCAGACAGTTGTAGGCATTACAAGAGTTCCTTCAAAGTTTGCGCCTCTAAAGAGTGTCTCCCTCTGAATGAATTCAGTTTCCAGCTCGAAGCCTTCATCATATTCTTCCTTGTCTACCAGGAACACCTCAAAGCCTTCGCTTATACGGTTAAACTCATATTCCTGGTCGGATTCCTTGTGACTTACGGCATATACAGAATGTATATCCGTCTCCTTGAAACGGACGCAAAGACAGACTTTGTCGCTTGTAAGCTGATCAAAGCCCTCAATTGCAGAAAGCTTTTTAACTAAGGAAGAATCAATTATGATCTCCCTTCCGCTTCCATCAATCGCTACACCACTTTCAATGAGGATTGACAGATCATCCAGATTGACAACTCCACATCCGCACACAATACCAGCTCCATACATGAGTGAATTCATGAAGCGCATCTTGTTGATGTGGTAGCTCTGCTCTGCTTGGAAATCTGCTGTAGTAAGCATTTTCCCTGGATAGTAGCGATTTCTCTCGAATGGATAAACCTGACTGCTGGCCATTTTGATACCCCCTGTAAAGTATGAAAATAAAATATGAAATTATATTTATTCCAATTTTATCAGAATAGCGTCTATAATAAGTATAAGGGTGAATGTGTACCTAGTGGGTGACGTTGTGTAACATTTTATAAAAATTTTATAAAAAGGGTAAAAGTTTTGGAAAAATCGTTTGCAGAAAATCTAAAATATTACAGACAAATGCAGGGAATATCTCAAAGAGAGCTGGCTGAGAGGATGAATGTGGACCGCTCTACAATAGCTCATTGGGAGAACGGAGACAGAACCCCTTCCTACTCGGATCTTGGACTTCTTGCGGAAATCTTAGAGACTGAGGTGTCAGCTCTTTTAAACGCTTCTCCGAATACCGGAAGGGATATCATCATAGTGGTTGATGATGAAGAGATCGCGCTAAAGGGTGCCATGTCAGTTCTTCTGACAGTAGCCCCTAACTCAGAGATAAGAGGCTTTAGCAGAATATCTGACGCTATCGCTTTTGTAAAACAGAATGCAGAATCTGTTTCTGTGGCCTTTCTTGACATCGAGATAGGGACCAACAGCGGGCTTAAGCTAAGCGAGACCCTTCATGAAATAAGTCCCAAGACTAAGCTTATCTTCCTGACCAGCTTCCCGGACTATGCTTTAAGCGCCTGGGACACAGAAGCAGTATCCTTCATACTTAAGCCACTTAAAGTTGATTCAGCCAAGAAAGTTTTGGAGAAGGTATCAGGACAATGACAAATTTCATGGCAATCTTTGGAATAGCAATATCAGTATGCGGAATAGTTATGGGTATAACAGGGCTGACCTTTTCCCTGTTCATGCACAGAACCTCTGCAAGGTTCAAAAGATTTTTCAAATACTACTATATAGCTCTTATTTTATACGGAGCGTTCGGGCTTACAGCCGGGGTTCTTTTTGGATTACCGCCTGAGGGCTTAAGGCTCTTTTCCATGGGGGCATTGTTTTTGGAATATCTCCTGTCCTCCGTTACACCTTTGCTGTTTACACTATTTCTTGTGACTCACTTCAAGAACGAAGAAAAATCTGAGCTGTATCTTCCTATATCAATAGGTCTGTGGTCTACTTATGTGCTTCTGCTTACAATGGCCCAGTTCACGATACTTTTCTATTCAGTAGACTCAAATAATCACTTTGATAGGGGTGCGCTCTACCCTGCCCTTCTTGTTCCGATACTGCTTATATCTTTAGTGAACTTCATCGCTGTTATAAATAAGAAAAAGCTCTTTTCCGGAAAAGAGCTTTGGATCTTTGTATGCAGCTCTCTGATTCCCATTGCATGCGCAGGGCTTCAGATGATCTATGAACATATTCCTGTGATCCTTTTGGGAAGCGCACTTTGCGGCTATTTAATGCTGCTTTATCAGATTCAGGATCAGAAAGAGAAATTTGAAAAAGAGACTGAAAAAGTTGCAAGACAGCAGATCTCAATAATGACTTTGCAGATGAGGCCACATTTCATTTTCAATACCCTGACCAGTATCTACTACATCATCGAATCAGATCCTGCCAAAGCCCAGGACACCATCGAGAATTTCACTTCATACCTGAGGCAGAATTTCACTCTTGTTGCCCAGGAGGGTCTCATAGATTTTGATCAGGAGCTCGAGCATACAAAGGCATATCTTGCAGTAGAAAAAGTCAGATATGAGAAGCTCCTGTTTGTGGACTACGACATAACCTGTCATAGCTTTGCTCTTCCACCTCTGACTCTTCAGCCAATAGTGGAAAATGCTGTTAAGCACGGAGTGGATCCTGAGCTTAATCCCATGCATCTTCTCATAAAGACCTTCAAGAATCCGAGAGGTTATTATATTGTTGTTGAGGATAATGGTCCGGGCTACGATGAATCCGCGCCTTCAACTGACCAAAAAGGCCATATTGGCCTTAAGAACGTAAGATACCGCCTAGGGTCCATCTGCAACGGAACACTTACCATTGCCAAAGGTAATCAGGGCGGCACAAAGGCTACTATATTTATTCCGGCTAATATCGATAAGGCAAACTAAAAAAGACAAACAATTAGGGCAGAAGCTTCATCCACATTACCTGCTTCTGCCCTTATGCCGAGTACTCATCAAATTCTATTACTATTCCGTCCAAGGGACCTTCCTCCAATTCTCAGCCTCATCTTTCCATTCACCTTTTGCATTCAGATGCTGTGGTTGCAAGTTGTTGATATTGTCATAACCACTTTGATCATGTACCGGAAGTGCTGTCGTTCTGTTTCGTAATTCTTTCTAACTTCGTAATATCCAGATCTTCGTTAATTGATCTGTATTTCTTTTCTTTCTCTTTCTCTTTCTCTTTCTTTTGAACTTAGAACTTAATTACTTCTTTTAATACTTTTCTTTATAAATCTAAAAATTTAGTATGCTGGTGGTCCGTACCATCCTTTCCCTGAATATTTTAATTACCTATCCCTTTGGAGTGTACCTGCCTTTCTTTCTCCCCGGCTCTGTTTGTTCTATATACCGACTGGAGAAGTAATTGGATATCTTATAAGTATCTCTTGATGTTCTTATTATATTCATGGCTATATAATTTGTCAATACATTTTTAGATAAATAATTAATTATTTTGATTATAGTGTCATAATTGTATTATTTTCTGTTATTTATTCTAATTGTATATTCTTTTCACACAATTGTGGTAATTATTTTTCCAGTAAAATAGGGGCTGTCACAGTTAGGACAGCCCCATAATAATTCCCAATTTATTAAATTGTTTCAAAAAATCAATCAAGTGGATACTTATCTGTAAGCTCTTTTATGATGGCGCGAGCTTCGTCGTTCTTCTCACCCTTGTTCTTGATAACGATGGCGATAGCCTCAGCGATCTTGTCCATATCCTCAGTGTTCATGCCTCTTGTAGTAACAGCAGGTGTTCCAAGACGGATTCCGCTGGTTACGAATGGAGACTGCTGCTCGTTAGGAATGGTATTCTTGTTGGCTGTGATGTGAGCATCGTCAAGCCATGCCTCTACTTCTTTTCCTGTAAGACCGAAGTTTGTAAGGTCGATCAGCATCAGGTGGTTGTCTGTTCCGCCGGATACGATCTTGATGCCACGGTTCATAAGTCCTTCGCAAAGAGCCTTTGCATTGTCAACGATGTTCTGGGCATATACCTTGAAGTCAGGAGAAAGAGCTTCCTTAAAGCAGATAGCCTTAGCTGCAACAACGTGCTCCAAAGGGCCACCCTGTATTCCAGGGAATACTGCCTTATTGAACTTGTACTTATCCTGAGCTGCCTGATTCCAGAGGATAAGTCCTCCTCTTGGTCCGCGAAGGGTCTTGTGAGTTGTTGTGGTTACAACATCTGCATATGGGAATGGGCTTGGGTGAAGGCCTGCTGCTACAAGACCTGCGATATGAGCCATATCTACCATAAGAACTGCGCCACATGCATCAGCTGCTTCTCTGAACTTCGCAAAGTCGATGGTTCTGCAGTAAGCAGATGCTCCGGCAATGATGAGCTTAGGCTTATGCTCCTTTGCCAGCTTTAACATATTGTCATAATCAAGGATTCCGTTCTCATCTACACCGTAAGGAACGATGTTGTAGTATGTACCTGAGATGTTGGCTGAACTGCCGTGTGTTAAATGTCCGCCCTGCTCAAGATCCATACCCATGATAGTATCTCCGGGCTGAAGAAGTGCAAACTGTACTGCAAGATTTGCCTGAGCGCCTGAATGTGGCTGAACGTTAGCATAGTCGCAGTGGAAAAGCTCTTTTGCCCTGTCTCTTGCAATGTTCTCTACCTTGTCTACTACGTAGCAACCGCCGTAATATCTTTTACCCGGAAGGCCCTCTGCATACTTGTTGGTGAGTGGACTTCCCATTGCAGACATAACTGCCTTGCTGGTCCAGTTCTCTGATGCAATGAGCTCGATGTGGTCGTTCTGACGAGCTACCTCTTCCTCAATAAGGGAAGCAATTTCCGGGTCAACTTTCCTGACTTCTTCTAAAGAATACATTTCCCATCCTCCTGATCAACAAACCTTTTTCGCATTTCACAATTTAATGTGTTAAAGCAACATTGGGGTTATAGTATCATACTCTCATTTAAATTTCTACCCCGTTTTTTACAAATTTTATATGTCATTTGTGCTATACTGTTCCATGTGAACTACAGGCGCTTTGTCGTCTATTATGGGGAGGTTCAGAATGTACTACTGCATCGTTAACCCCTCTGCCCGTTCAGGCAAGGGAAAAGAAATATGGATGAAACTGGAGGAGAAATTCAAGGAGTCAGGTCTTGAATTCAGGGCGGTTTTCACAAAAGGCCCCGGACATGCTACTGAGCTTGCCAGATCCATCACCACAAAAGAAGTAAACAAGGAAGAACTTCCTTTTAAGATTGTTGTGCTGGGTGGCGACGGCACTTTAAATGAAGTAATGAACGGAATCGCCGATTTTGATAATGCACTGGTAGGCTATGTGCCCATCGGATCCTCTAATGATTTTGCCAGAGATCTTTCCTATCCTAAAAAGGTGGATGACATTCTGCACAAGATTATAGAGGGCAAGGAAGTTCGCGCTCTGGACCTTGGGAAGCTTACTTATAATAATATGACAAAGCCTATGTCCAGGCTTCATGATGAAACTATTTCAAATACCAGGATATTTGATGTAAGTTCCGGAATTGGTTTTGACGCAGCTGTCTGCGAAGAGGCCCTTTCTTCAGGCACTAAGAATTTCTTTAACAAGATTGGTCTAGGAAAGCTCACCTACGGCTCTATTGCCATAAGGCAGCTTCTTGGAGCAGAAAGAGTTCCCTGCGATATAACAGTAGATGATGGGGAGCCCATTCACTTTAATCGTTTCATCTTCATCGCTGCCATGATCCATCATTTCGAAGGCGGCGGCTTTAAGTTTGCACCTAAAGCCGACCTTACTGATGGTATGTTTGATCTGGTCTATGCAGGAGATATGCCTTCAGCAAGAATGCTCCTCGCTCTCCCCTGTTCCTTTATTGGTCACTACTTCTGGATCAAGGGAATCGGACATCACGTGGCTAAAAAGATCAACATCAAGACCGACGTTCCCATGTGGGTACACACTGATGGTGAAGTTTCCGTCAAGTCAGACGATATTACATGGGAGTGCTTGCAGGGAAAATTAAGACTCATGACCTGACAAAAAAAGAAAACTTAGCATCGTCTGAAGAAAATCATTCATATCCAGGTCCACCATTCATCAGAGCTTTGGTCTTCAAGGACTTTCTCAGGAAGGCTATAATTTTTATCAGTTGTAACGAACTGCCACTCTCGCTTCCTGGCGAACACAAAAACCCTCCAGAATAGTTGTGTGATAGAAGACAATGTAAAAGATGATAGCCATTATGAAGGCAGTAATAACGTCGTATACAGAGTGCTGCTTGATGAACAGTGTTGAAAGGATAATGGAGACTCCAATAAAATCACTTATGATCTTACTAACACGATTAAATCTCTTACTGCGATGGATAGCGATCATGGTACCGATAGAGTTGTAAACATGAATGCTTGGCCAAAGGTTCGTAGAAGTATCGCGGCTGTAAATAATACCTACAAGACTTGTAAAAACGTTATCTCTCGGGAAAACTGCAGGCCTTAAAAGGTGCATGTTCGGAAACAGTGTTGAAACCACAAGGAAAACTGTCATTCCTGCAGCCAGGAAGAAGAAGTTCTTGTAATAGTCCTCCACATCAAAAGAAAACAGAAGGAACAACAATGTGACCGAAACATATAAAAACCACATGTAGTACGGGATAACAAATATCTCATTGAATGGGATAAGGTCATCAACCCTGGTATGGATTATTGAGTAATGAGAAAAGGTATGCTTCTCAAGAGCAATAAACCATATAAAATAAATAGGTGCGTAAATCATGATCGGTGTAGCCAGGGTCAGAAGATCTCTGAACAGGTCACGGTTTACTTCTCTTCCCGTCCATTTTTCATAAATCTTTTTCATAACAAATCCTCATAACTTATGCCAAAACAAGTTGTCTAGTCTAACAATCAAAACCTATTCTAGCACTTCAAAAACACATGTAAATATTCAACATTTACATATTCTGACACTTTTATGAGGATTATTTGTGATAATACACGGATTTGAAGGCATTTTACACTGATTTATTAAAAAAACATAAAAAAATTATCAATTGAAGTGGAAAATCTTCTGAAGCAGCTTGTAGCCTGCAAGAGTGATCTTCCTGCCACCTTTTCCGGGAAGGTAAATATATGTTCCCTCAATACTGTATCTGATCTTGATATACAGCAGATAGTTCTTTTCCTTAATGTAGTTGAGAAGGGCCTTTCTCTTCTCCAGATTCTCCTTGGTGTCCTCAGTGATAAGGAGAACAGAGGAAATAGCTGTGATGATCTCCAGGTAGTTGAACATATACTTATGGCGCTCGCGCTGTGAGCGGATCATACCATAGTTCTCTACATAGTAGTCTACCATCAGCTTGTTGACCTTCAGCTGCTGATCAATGCGGGAAAGCATGATCTTCTGGTTAACTGACTGGTCTTCTCTTCCAATGTAATAATAGTAAAAGTTAACATCCAGATAATACATGTTCTTAACAAAAGGAAGTGGGTTAAAAACATAGATATTATCAACGTAGAAGGTGTGCTCAGGGAGCTTAAGTCCGCACTGTCTAAGGAGTTTGGTCCTGTAGATGGCAGAATGCATAAGAAGATAGTGTCCCTTAGGAGTTCTCTTTACATCCTTCCAGGTGAAAAGCTGCTCAATTGGGAACATGGTGTTGTAGCGCATAACCTTGTGACGCTTCTCACCAACCTTGTTGTAAACGAAGTTGCTGATAAGAAGATCCAGCTGTTTTTCTCCGCCAGCCAGCTCACTCAGCGTGCTGAGGATCTTTCTGTAAGCGATTTCCTTTACCCAGTCGTCAGAGTCAACGACCTTGAAGAAAAGACCTGTTGCATTCTCTATACCTGCATTGACAGCTGAACCGTGGCCTCCGTTGGGCTTATGGATTGCTTTGCATATAGTTGGGTACTTCTTAGCGTACTCATCAGCAATCTTTGCAGTATTATCCTTTGAACCATCATCTACAATGAGGATCTCGACCTCTTCACCACCCACAAGCAGTGAATCGATACATTTTGACATATAATCCTGGGAATTGTAGCATGGTACGGCAATTGACAGTAATTTCATTACACTTAACTCCTTAACTTCTTTTAATTATCTTAATCTGGTACTCTCGTACTTTTCCATAGTGGTGAGGCAATTGCGAAGGTCGTTGAATCTGTCGTAAACATCCCCTTCGTTTATAACAACCCCAAGGTCCATGGCCATAATATCAATCATATCATTTGTTATCACAGGACGGAGCTTGGATAAAATGTCATTCTTATCCACAGCAAGATCCGCATCCATAAACTCAATAACAAGTGGATTTAAATTAAGCTCCTGTGCTTCCTCATCCACAGTCTTGCTCATGACAGCTGACTGTTTTGGAGGTGTCTTATCAAGTTTAAAGCCTGCAAGGATTGAAGAGGTCTTCTCAGGTTTCACCAGGTTATCATTTGCTGGGCGCTTCTCAGGTCTTACGGTTCTGGAGTCCTCTACCTTCTGAGGAGTCACAGATCTTGAATCATCAGTTCTTTCCTGTGGATCAAATTTCTTTGCTTCTCCGACAGCATTTCCTGCCTCCAGGCCACTCTCTACCTTCTCGAATCTCATCTTCTGTGGGGCATCAGGATACTTGGTCCTGTCCACCTCAGACATAAACATATCTAATGGCCTTACGTAAGTCTTGTAATCTCCGTAAAGTGCCTGATAAACTACCTTTTCTTCCCTGGTCTCGGAATCGATGGCGATTGTAATGATCTGGTACAGATTCCCCTTAAAATGTCTGTACAGTTCCTGTGGTCTTGGTTTTTCTCTCATAGATTATTCCCCTCTTTTTATGACCGATGGTCAGGTCACACATTTCTATAGTATATGCTAACGCACCAATATTTTCAATTCTGTATTACCGGCTATCATCCTGCCTTGCCAACGCTGGTACAACCGATTATTACCATCTCTACACTGATGATATAGTCAAGCTTGCCCTTCTTAACAGCTTCATCGTTGGAGGCACACAGCTCTAAAGCTCCCCTTAGCTGTTCAAAGGAATACTTTCTTGCCCAGCCCTGGTACTTTCCCACAAGGAATGGAGCTATCTTCAGGGCACTTGCTATCTCTGCACTGCTGCGGCGATTATCAGTCATCTCTTTTATCTGGAGCATGATGTTAAACTGCCTTGTGATCAGCGCCAGTATCTTGGCAGGAGGTTCCTTAAGTGCCAGAAGATCATAATACAGCTCCATGGCCTTTGTCTGGTCCTGGGAAGAAATAGCATCTGTCATGGCAAATATCCTACCAGTAAGGTAATTGGCGCAGACAGCATCAATATCCTCCTCGGTTATGGCATTTCTGTCTATGCAATAGCAAATAAGCTTTTCAATTTCAGTTGCTATGTTTGACATATCGGTGCCTACACGGTCTATGAGAACAGCCTGTGCTCTTGGAGAAATGTCTTTTCCCTCGGATGCCACCCTGGACCTGATCCACTTCTTTAGAAGTTCCTCGTCCTGAGCAGAACACTCCATCTCGAAACCGATCTTTGAAAGAGCCTTGTAGATGTCTTTTCTCTTATCAACCTCTTTCTCCACAAAGATAAAAAGCGTAGTCTCGGAAGGCGCTTTAAGATAATCCGCCAGTTCCGAACATCCGGCCTTGAAAAAGCCGCTGTTCTCCACAAGGATCACCCTTCTATCCGACAAAAATGGCATGGTCTCCGCCATATCTATCACTTCAGTGGGAGAAATATTGTCTCCCTCATACTTATTAAAATTCATTGAATTAGCGCTTCCGCCAAGGGCCTTAACGAGCTTGTCCCTGTTCTGGAGCCTAAGATACGCCTCATCTCCGTATATCAGGTAGCAGGGCTTAAAATCACCTGATGCCACATCCTCATTAAGTTGCCTTTGTTTAGCGGGAAAATCGCTGGTCTTAGCTGCCATTTATAACTCACCTCGCCTTCTATGTTAACATATCTTTAAGTTTTTTTGATATACTAAATGAGCTTCAATTATTAACTTTCAGATGGGGAGAAACACAAAATGTTGATTCATGGACTTCAGAAAATGACGCTTTTGGACTATCCGGAGCATGTGGCCTGTACCGTATTCCTTTCAGGCTGCGATTTCAGATGCCCCTACTGCCATAATTTTGAACTGGTAGATGGCAGTGCAAGTCCCATTATGAGCGAAGATGAATTCTTTGGTTTCCTTGATAAGCGCCACGGCCTCTTAGACGGAGTTGCCATCACCGGCGGAGAGCCTCTGATGCGCCCTGATCTTGCTTCATTTATCAAGAAGATACGGGAAATGGGCTACCTCATAAAGCTTGACACCAACGGCTATCATCCCGACCGGTTAAAAGAGCTTTTGGAAGAAAACCTGCTGGATTACATCGCCATGGATATAAAGAACTCTTTAGAGAAATATCCGACAACTATCGGTTTATCGGATATCAACATTTCTCTAATAAAGGATAGCATTTCCCTTATTATGGACAGTGGCGTGGATTACGAATTCAGAACAACTGTAATTAAAGAGTTTCACGAAAAAGATGATTTTGAAAAGATAGGGACCACAATTTGTGGTGCCAAAAGATACTTTCTGCAACAATTTGTAGAAAGAGATACAGTACCTGATTGTTCCTTAAGCGCTCCAAGTGCCGAAGAGATGGAGCTTTTCCTTCAGACTGCCAGGATCCATGTTAAAAATGCCCAGATCCGGGGATTGTAATTTAGCTGTGAAACCACTACATATTGTGTTTTTGTTTTTTCGTTTATCTATATATTGACATTTAGCTTTTGCTATGCTATTCTTTATTTACACCGAACAAAACCTTTTTGAGCTGCCAAGCGCAGCTCTTGTTTTAACTTATAAAGTATTTTGAAGGGGGATTACATATGTATCAGGTAGTAAAACGTGACGGAACTGTTGCTGAGTTCAACATTTCCAAGATTTCTTCTGCGATCACAAAGGCGTTCGTAGCTTTAGAGAAGGATTACCATTCAAGTGTTATTGATCTTATCGCTCTGAGGGTAGCTTCAGATTTCGAG
>CAMVRW010000006.1 GCA_947169985.1 uncultured Butyrivibrio sp.
GACCAGTATTTCGATCTTATTGAGAGATATGCAGCAGCTAACCCTAAGACAAAGGACGCTAACGGCAACGAGATGGATATCATCCCTTACACATGCCTTTGCGATGACTGGAGATATTTCTGTATTGAGAACGCTCCTCAGTTCCTTGACGGATATCCAAACGACGGTTCTGTAATCGTTGATTTCGAGGGCAAGGATCCTACAATTGTTGACTACAATACAACACCTACAGCTAAGAGATATTTCGCAAAGCTCAACGAAGAGTACCAGAAGGGTATCGTTGATAAGGACTTCGGAACACAGAAGTATGATGATTACATCACAAAGCTTTCAAACGGTAACGTACTTGGTATGTGCGATCAGTACTGGGATTTCCAGCAGATCAACGACGCACTCCTTACAGCAGGTCTTGACAAAGAAGGCTGCAACTATGTTCCTCTTGGACTTACAATTGATGAGGGCATGGAGAACCGTTGGCATACATACGGCGACACACTTAACACAGCTTCAGGTATCGCAGTTACAACAAGCTGCTCAGATCCTGACCTTGCATTCTCATTCCTTGACAAGATGCTTGACCAGGATATCATGAACCTTCGTTTCTGGGGCGTAGAGGGTGTTGACTACCTCGTTGACGAGAATGGTCTCTTCTACAGAACTCCTGAAATCAGAGCACAGGTTGCTGATCCTACATACAAGGCAAGCCACATGTGCACATACAGCTACCTTCCTCAGTACGGTGGAACAAGCGATGATGGAATCAACGCTAACCTTCCAGAAGAGCAGCCTTCAGAGTTCTATGACAAGCTGGCTGATCCTCTTAAGAAGTGCTTCGATGCATACGGTGCTAAGAACTATCCTGACCTTATCGGATCAGTTGTAGAAGATGTAAATGCTACACATCCTTGGTTCCCTATGTGGTCATACTCAAACAACCTCGACACATCAACAACAGGCGGTGTTGCTTGGACAAAGATGGGTGAGTGCAAGCACGAGTGGCTTCCTAAGGTTGTTATGGCTTCTGACTTCGAGAGCGCATGGAGCGATTACATGAAGGCATACGAAGGATGCCAGCCTCAGGACTTCCTTAACCAGATGCAGGAAGAGCTTGACAGAAGAGTTGAGGCAGCTAAGAACGCAGGCTGATAAAGCTTAGATTTTGGTGTTAGTTGATAAGGCAGCCATATGCCTAAAAGTATATGGCTGCCTTTTTTTACAGATTTTTTGAATGAAAGGAACCCTTAGCATGAGTAAAACCGTAGCCAAACAAAAGAAAACGGTCATAACAAGAAAAGAACTCGCAAAGCAAAAGGTTCTTATAGCATGGTCTGCAGTGTTCGTTATTTACGGATTTATATTCTGTTATCTTCCACTTGCCGGCTGGCTGATGGCCTTTGAAAACTATAAGAACAAAACTGGCCTTCTCCACTCAAAGTGGGTAGGACTCGAGAAATTCAAATTTCTTTTCTCAGATGTAACATTCTTAAAGGTTATTAGAAACACATTCTGTATGGGTACTTTGAATCTTATATTCACAACCCTTACAGCCATCATATTTGCTATTTTATTAAATGAATTCAGGTTGCTTAGAGCAAAGAAGGTAGTTCAGACAATTTCCTATCTGCCACACTTCCTTTCCTGGATCATTGTTACAGGTATCTTAAATGATGCCCTTTCATCAACTGGTATTATTAACGAATTACTTATAAAATTTGGACTTGTAAAAGATTCTGTTCCGTTCTTCTCGATACCGGCATTGTTCTGGCCTATCGTAACCTTCGCCCATGTGTGGAAGGAAACAGGATGGAATGCCATTATTTATCTTTCAGCTATAACATCCATAGATCCTTGTCTTTACGAAGCAGCATCAATTGATGGCGCCGGAAGATGGGGCAAGATTAAGAATGTAACGTTGCCTGGAATCAGGCCTACGATAATTATCCTGCTTATTATGAACATGGGTAATCTGCTTAACGCAGGTTTCGAAGTACAGTATCTCTTAGGAAACGGCCTTGTAAAGAGCGTTTCAGATACCATCGATATCTACGTACTGACCTGGGGTATCAGCCAGAATGACTATTCACTTGGTACCGCAGCAGGTATCTTCAAGAGCGTGGTATCCATTGTGATCATCGTGGTCGCAAACCAGATCGCCAAGAGACGCAGCGGAGAAAGGTTATTCTAAGGGAGGTGCGACATGGAAAAGAATGAAAATAAGTCAGGCGGAATTCATAAATTAACAGTAGGGGATATGGTCTTTTACTTCTTTCTCTACCTGTTCATGCTGTTATTCTGTATTGTAACCGTTTATCCCGTAGTAAACACTCTGGCAATCTCCTTCAACGATGGTGTAGATGCCATGAGAGGTGGAGTTCATCTGTGGCCCAGAATGTTTACCACACAGAACTACAGCGTAGTACTTGCTCTCAGAAGTATTGGCCGAGGCGCTATTATCTCAGTGCTTAGAACTGTCCTTGGTACACTCTTTGCAGTTGTAGCCAATGCACTTTTGGCTTTCATAGTAAGCCAGAAGAACTTCATATTCAGATCCCAGCTTTCACTGTTCTGGGTTATAACAATGTATGTTAACGGTGGTATGATCCCTATCATGCTCCTGTACAGAAACCTTCATCTTACAAATTCTTTCTGGGTATATGTAATCCCTGGAATGATCAGTGGTTTCAACATGCTGGTTATGAGAACTTACATGGAAGGTCTTCCGGATTCACTTCAGGAAGCTGCCCAGATTGATGGTGCAGGTTACATGAAGATCTTTGTGTCAGTTGTATCTCCTTTGTGTAAGCCAATCTACGCTACAATAGCTCTTTTCGTAGCAGTTGGACAGTGGAACTCCTGGTTCGACACAATGCTGTACAACCGTATGGCAGATCAGTACACAACACTGCAGTACGAGCTGATGAAGATGCTTTCAGCTGTAACATCTCTTAAGGGTAATGCCGGAGCTGCTACTACAGGAACATCAGTTAACATCACACCTATTTCAGTAAGGGCTGCTGCAACTATCATCACTATGGCACCTATCGTAATGCTGTATCCTTTCCTTCAGAGATACTTCGTTACAGGTCTTACAATCGGTGGTGTTAAAGAGTAAATCGAATTTTGAAGTGTTAGCTCTTAAATGAGCGCATTAAAAGACCCGGAACAAAAACGTTCCGGGTCTTTTTGGGAGAGTCGCTGGGGAAAGCGTCTGTGGGTACAGATAGTTAATGTGTGATATACTGTTATTATATATTCGAAATGAAAGGTTTTTACATTTATTATGGCCATGACAGATAATCACGTAGACAGAAGAGATTCTGTAAGTCTGTCTTTTTCAATATCAACGTATGTAAAAACATGCCTTAAGATGGCTGCTATTTGATTGGCGGATATTTTAAGGCTTTTGTATTTTCAGGGAAGGGAGAAAAGTGGATGAATATCAAAGCGACAGGAGTAATAGCTACAATACTGGCATTTGGTGTTGGTGTTGCAATACCAAATATCGCAGGACCTGGAACAATTGACAGATACGACGAGGCGCTGGCAATTGTGGAAGGCAAATCTACAGAAAAGAAAGTGGATGACTCTAAGTCAGAAGATACTGGTACCAAAGATGATAATGCTAAGGTGAAAGAGTCAGTTGAAACATCTGAAAATACTGTCACTAAGAATGAAGCCAAGAAAGAATCGGATACAGAAAAAGAAAAACTGAATAACGCGAACGTAAATCTTGATGCTGATGTTGTTCTGGGGTTCATCTTTGATGACATTGAAGTAAATGGCATTAAGTTTATTGAAGCAGATTATGACAGTATGCTGGATGGTTTCGGATTTAATAAGGTACAGGTCGAGTATACAGATGGTGGTTTTAAGATCAACTCAGATCAATTTGAGTGGGAGGGTAAAAAAGCCAGCTATCATGGGGGATATCAGGACGAGAATAGGCAATCTCATGATCTCTATTTTGATGGAGAGAAATTCGTGACCAGTGATCTCACTGAAAAAGAATCTATAAATAATAGCATATTCATAAATGGTTCCTGGGAAGACAAAGATAATTATACGGATTACTGGAGCTTTGATTATAGCAATTGGACACAGGATAATGCGTCGGATTATATTCGCTTTGGAAATTATGCACATGGATTATCTGATAAAGATATAAATGAGATAAGCAGCTTTGTGAAAGCACCATTTTGTGGTGGTGACTATGCTGCCATGAATGAAGTGATGCGCACCGAGGAGATGATAGAAAAGGGGTTAAAGGATCAATCAGCCTCTAAGGAGAACTACGAGAAATACATAGTAGATACCAGTCTTGGAAAATGTGTTTTAACCATCAGTACAGCAGATAATAATGATGGAAAGCAAACAAATTACAGCTATGAATTTGAAGATGGGAAGTATACTGTGAAGATCTGGTTCCGGGATGGCATCGAATCATCCACCAGCATCAGTTATTACTATAAGCATTGATCAGGAAAACCACAGTTGAACATATAAGAGGGGATATTAAGCATGGATGAGAATAAAAAGAAATCATATATAATCATTGCTATCTGCTGTGTAGCAGCGCTGGTAATAGGTCTTTTTGTAGGAAAGACGATAGTAGATAAAAGAAAACTGGCAAAAGCGGAAGAATACCTTGCCATGAAAGCTGCAAATGCATCGACAACAGATGCATCAATTGAGGAGACATCAATTGATGCGGCAACCGTAGATGCATCAGAGGAGGCCTCTGTAGTAACTGAAGAAGTAGCAGCAAATGAGCCGCAGGTGAAATGGATTGTATCCAAGGAAATTATTTTTTTTATTCCATTTATGGGAAATCAGACAGAGCATGATCATGAATATACGGTAAATTATACGCTTTATGATAATGATAGTAATGGACTGTGTTCTGAGAGTCATTCAATATATAATTTTTCATATTGGTATGATGGCGAGGAAATTGCATTTGAAGATATAGCTAAAGAGCTGGATGATAATTATGCTGCTGGTGAACTAGACAACTACAGCAGTACTAATACTGTATTCGAATATGATAGCGATGGTAATAGATTAAAGGAAACATCTACAAGCAGCTTTATTTCAGATGAGGATACATCCACAGACACCAGCGTAGGTGAATATGAGTATGAAAATGGCAGTTTGATTAAGCTGACAGAAAAGGGAAATAATGGAGAAGTTTATAAAACTACTACGTATGAATACGATGACAATTCTAACCTGGTTAAAGAGGTTTCTGATAATCTGGGGTGGGGGCGAACAACTACATATGAATATGATGAAAATGACAGTCTGATTAAAGAAACAAATACAGATGATTTGAGGACTACAACTATCACATATGAGTATGATAATAATGGTAATGAAGTAAAGAGTGTATACACATATGAATCTGCTGACTCTGATACGAAAAGCAGTGTACACGAAAGCCAGAATGAATATGACGAAAATGGAAATTTAATAAAAGTGATACAAACGAGCGATGGTGCCTTTAGTAGCTGTACTCTCTACACATATGAAGCAAAAGCAGGCAACTAAACATTGTAAAAATGGGCCCAAAAGGTCAAAACAAACTGTACCCCATATTACGCACATGGATCTAATCAAACACAATAAAACGTCAGGAGCTGCTTGCTGACAGCGCCTGACGCTTCGTGTATAGATAGTTAGTGTAAAAATTCTATGGATTTAAGGCTGCAGTTGCCGGTGCCCTTGTAGACAAGGTAAAGGGCGGTGGTGCCTGAAACAGGAGCAAAAGTGCATTCGTGGGCGGTCCAGATGTTGGAACCATTAGCCTTGATGCGGCCAAGGATCGGGCCGACGCCGGAAGCTGCACTTCCTGCTGGTGCGGATTCAAGGGCAGTGCGAACTTCAAACTCTCCGTCGAAGTAGGCTCTGGTCTTGATGCGAAGGCCCTTAGCGCCCTTGAGGTTGAAGTACTTAAAGCCAACAGTGGTTCCATCTACGATTCCCTTGATGTAGCCGTCATTCTGATCACCATCGCCGCCCTCCTGTACAACTCTTGGAGCGCTTTCCTCAACGTACATCTTCTTTTCGGGAGTGAAGATGTTGCAGGCGATATAGGCTGGATACTCACCGAGGTCTGAAAGAGGTCCGCAGTTAAGTCCGCAGGAAGTTATTTCTACCTGCTTGATCTTTCCGTCTGACTCAAAAGAAATCTTCTCTGCGCAGCCCTGTCTTGAGAACCAGGTTCCGTGGGTGTGCCTGTGATAGAAGATGTACCAGTCATTGTCGATCTCTACGATGCTCCCGTGGTTGTTGGCGCCGTAGCAAGAAGGATCTTCAGCGGGCTTGTAGGTTCCGATATGCATATCGCAGTTACTTACAATCACGCCGCCGTAGGTGAAGGGTCCCTCAGGCTTATCTGATGTAGCATAACACAGCTCGTGCATTACTTCTGATGAATAGATAAAGTAGTAGGTGTTGCCGTGTTTTCTGATGGAAGGAGCTTCGAAGAAAGCATGACCCTCAAAGCCTGTTCCCTGACTGTACATGTTGCCCGGAGCGATAAACTCAGGAGCTTTCTTAATGGTAAGCATATCCTTATCAAGGACAGTGAACATTGCTCCGTGTCTTGATTTATCTCCCTGTCCGCAAAAGCCGGTGTACAGATAAGTTTCATTTCCTTCAGTAAGAACTCCGGGATCAAACTGTGGTTCATCGCCTTCTTTGTCTCCGAGTTTTGTTCCATCCTCATAATGAACATATCCGTAGAACTCAAAAGGTCCAACAGGAGTATCAGCTACAGCAACAGATACAACGCTGACTTTATCAAGTACATAGTAGAGGTAGTACCTGCCGTCAGGACCAACTGTAACATCAGGAGCATAGAGGCACATGTGGCCGATAGGATTAAGAGGATCAGATGTCTTTGGATAGATGACTCCCTCGTAGTGCCAGTTTCCAAGGTCATTTATTGGAGCGGACCAGCATACATAATCTCCAAGGCAGAAAGTCTCGCCCTTGCAAAGATCATGGGAACCATAGACATAGACCCTGTCACCAAATACGTAAGGCTCTCCGTCAGGGATGTATTCCCAGGATGGAAGGTAAGGATTTACTGCCTGCTTTTTGCTTCCCTGTCTTATACCGCCTTCTTTTTTGGAGTGGGCGCCGTTTCCAAGAAATTCCATTTCATTTCTTTCTTCGTTTTTGTAGGTGTCCCATTTTGGAAGAGGAGTTCTGTCTTTTCCGTTTCCGTTAGGATCTCCAGTCTTAATAAAGTTTGCAAAGTAGTCGCACATCTGGCATGCCAGATCAAAGTGCCTTCCCTCATAGGGTCTGTGACACATATGCAGTGAATTAAAGAAAAACCAAAGGTCAACGGAATGGAAGGTTCCTGGATAGGAATCTCCTTTATACCCATCCCCGGGAATATCGGGATCAAATCTGTAATAGTAGAAGTTTTGGTTTGGACGATTTTCTTCAGCTTTCAGGAAGACATCCTTTACAGAGAGTTCTACCATGTTAACACCGGCATCTGAAAATTCATCCGTGGTATTTCCTGCAATTATTGGAACGTCAATACAGTTTCCTTTGATCAGGGCTTCTGTAGGATCTCCCAAGCTAAAATGTCCATCGACAATTGGGAACATTCTTCTGTGGTTTCCCACGAATTTGTTATAGCCATCAAGAATCTCTTTATCTGTGAGCTTTCTTGCCTCAGCCAAATCTTTAACTCCGAGGCTTTCAAAAAACTCTTTTCCAAGATCCTCTGCCTGGCTTAATGTCAGTGGATTAAAGATGTCGGCATCAGCATCCTTAAGTCGGATGATTCCGCTAAATATTGCGGCGGCCTTAATTATATCCTTGTTGTCCATGCAGGAAAGCTGGTGCTGTACACTGGCGCCGCCTGCTGACTGACCGGCAATGGTTATTCTGTCGGGATTACCTCCAAAGGCTGCGATATTTCTTTTAACCCAGGCAAGGCCTGCCTTCTGATCAAGGAGACCAAAGTTTGAAGGTGCATCCGGAGCTTCACCTGTTATTTCGGGATGGGCCATGAAGCCAAAGCATCCAAGACGATAGGCGATGCTTACAACGATGATGCCACGCTCTGCAAGAGCTTCTCCGTTAAATTCCATCTCTGCTGTGTAGCCCCACTGAAAGCCGCCTCCAAAGATCCACACAAGGACAGGAAGCTTTTCGTTAGCTTTTTTTGCAGGTGTCCATACATTAAGGTACAGGCAGTCCTCACTCTTTGGGATATCAGGATCTACGTGCCATTCCCTGTTGTAGACCAGGTCGTCTCCGATTCCCGGTGTGTCCTGCATGGAGATTGGGCCAAAGCCAAAGGCTTCTAAAGTGCCCTCCCAGTCCTTGCAGGGCTGAGGTGCTCTCCATCTGTTCTCCCCCACAGGAGGTGCTGCAAAAGGGATGCCCTTAAAGACCGTGATACGTGGGTCGTTTCCGGGAAGTCCCTTGACTTTTCCGTTTTCAACTGTAGTTTCTCTAAGCATTTTCTTTCCCCTTAATCTGAGCCGGACATACTATCCGGCAATTATAGTTTCATGCTGATTCTAATGTAGCGCCGGGGGAAAGCGCCTTCCAATCAAATATTGTCAAGGTCTTGTCATTGTGTGCGAAGGTACAGGACCTAAGCATTATTTGGAGAGAAGTGCGCATTATGTTGGTGGAGAGTGAATGGCGAAAAAGGTTATATTTTATTGAGGTAACATGCAAAAGCATTGTTTAATTGGAGGATTACTAAGATGAATATTCAAAAGAGCTTTAAGCCCCTTGGGGACCACAATCCTGTAATGGTCCAGAGATTTGGCGCAGATCCATATGCCCTGGAGTACAAGGGGAGAATATATATTTACATGACGCTGGATGATCCGGAGCTTGATGAGAGCGGCGCTATTATAGAGAACACCTACAGCAAGATTGACAAGATCAGTGTTATTTCATCTGATGATCTTGTTAACTGGACAGATCACGGAACAGTTTATGCGGCAGGAAAGAACGGACAGGCTACCTGGGGTAATAATTCCTGGGCACCGGCAGCAGCCTGGAAAACAATAGATGGTAAGGACAAGTTCTTTTTATACTTTGCAAACAGCGGGAACGGAATTGCAGTTCTTGAAGCAGACAGTCCGGTAGGCCCTTTTACAGACCCGATTGGGAAGGCGCTTATTTCAAGGGATACACCAACCTGCGCAGAGGTTACATGGCTCTTTGATCCGGCGGTTCTTATGGATGATGACGGAGAGAACTACATCTATTTCGGAGGAGGTGTTCCTTCAGATGACAAGGCTTCAGACCCGGGAACAGCAAGGGTTGCCAAGCTGGGAAAAGACATGGTCTCCCTTGATGGTGATCCAAAGCCTATTGAAAATGTATCCTATCTTTTTGAGGATTCAGGTATAAACAAGATTGACGGAAAGTATTTCTATTCCTATTGCTCAAACTTTTCCATGACGCCTGAGGCTGAGAAGGAAAAGGACTTCCAGCAGGGAGAGATCGTGACAATGGTTTCCGATGATCCCATGGGACCCTTTGAGATGTGCAATCCGGTTCTTAAGAACCCTGAGCATTTCTTTGGCCTGGGTGGAAACAACCACCATTGCATGTTCAAGTTCCAGGGACAGTACTACATAACCTATCACAGCAGGATCCTGGAGGAGAAGATGGGATTCCTCAAGGGTTACAGAAGTACCAGCATTGATAAGCTTGTGATCAATGAAAAGGGTGAGCCTTCAAAGAGTGAGGGAACAAGGGCAGGCGTAAAGCAGCTCAGGAACCTTGATCCATATCAGGAAACCAAAGCTGTTACCATGTCAAACGCAGCTGGAATTGCCACAAGACAGTTTGGAGAAACAGCCAGGAAATTCGGATCAGGAGATATGATCGTCACAGGAATCACCGAAGGTGGCTGGATAGAGGTAAGCGGAGTTGATTTTGGAAGCGAGCCGGCCAGAATTGTGGAGATCAATGTGACTGAGGCAAAAGAGCTGGATGAGAAGTTTGCAGCAACTGGTGCCGCAGAAGCAAGAAGGAAAAGCGCAACAGATGAAGATGCGGACGAGTATGGCAAGCATAGTGATATCGATGCCAAGTGCCTTCTGGGCAAGGTGAATGTGTGCGTGGATTCACCGGAGAATAATCCTATCGAGGCAGTGGAAATCCGTGTTGCACCCACCACAAATTATGACTATGGAGAAACACTCATAAAGTTCTCCTGCAGACTGGATGAGAAATTGTCAGGAGTTCACGACCTGTATTTTGTTTTCGAGGGTGAAGGCTACGAATTCTACAGCTGGAAATTCCTTAAGTGATCAGGGGGATGAATTATGTCAGATAACATGAACAGAGGGCCTGTGGCACCTAAGGACCCTACAAAGAAAAGAGATTTCTTTTACATAATGAAAGACAAGGAGATCTTCGGAGCTCCTCAGCCTGACGGAAGCTTTGTTCACTTCCTGTACATGGATTTTGGACGAGTTACTGATGCTGCAAAACTTACGGGAAATGTAACCGATGAGGAGATGATCCAGAACCTGACCACCAGGAAGGGGATTCAGAAGATGATCCATTCAATCGGTGTCAGTGTCTCAGCAAAAGAGGCAGATAAATCTGTAAAATTCGTTGCTGAGATGTATCCTAATGTTCCCGGGGAAGAGGTCACAATTATCGAAGCGGACGTTCCAATGGATGGAATGGAGATGGAAATCGACCTGTCAAAGGTGGACTGGAAGGATGGAGACAAAGAGCTGGGGCAGTTTAGATTTGTCTTTGATACTGAGGGAATCCAGGCAACAACTGATGTGAGATTCTATCTTAACGATGGCTTCGTGGCACCAAAGCAGCCTGAGGATAAGGCGGTGGATTTTGGCTCGACCGCTTATAAGACTATGATTGAAAAGAGCCTTATGCAGCTGGGGAATACTGAAAGGCTGTCAAAGGTTATTGATAAAGCAAAAAAGGGAGAGAATGTAACTCTGGGATTTATCGGTGGATCAATTACCCAGGGCGCTGGTGCTATTCCCATAAATGAAAAGTGCTATGCGAAAGTTTTTTATGAGGATTTTGCCAAGAGATATATGAATGGCGGAGAGTGCATCTTTGTGAAAGCAGGAGTCGGGGGGACTCCGTCTGAACTTGGAATGATCAGGTTCGAGAGAGATGTACTAAGGGATGGGGCTGCAAAGCCCGATCTTATCGTGATTGAGTTTGCGGTTAATGATGAGGGAGATGAAACTAAAGGTGTGTGCTACGAGAGCCTTGTGAGGAAGGCGTTGGCACTGCCTTGGAAACCGGCAGTAGTTCTTTTGTTTGCTGTGTTCTCAAATGACTGGAATTTACAGGACAGACTGGCACCTGTTGGAAGAAATTATGGTCTTCCAATGGTGAGCGTTCTGGATGCTGTAAGTCCCCAGTTTCCGCTTCTTCCCGCAGAGGGCAGGGTGATTTCAAAGAATCAGTACTTCTATGATGTTTATCATCCAAGCAATCTGGGACATCAGATCATGGCTGACTGCCTGAGCCATCTGGTGGACAAGGTGAACGACAAGTGTGCAGGGGCTGCACCGGAGGGGGATGATTTTGGAATTGATATGGACTTGAATAAGATCAGGCCAGCTATAGGAGCAGATTTTGAAAGCATCGAGCTTCTGGACCGTAAAGAGCTGGAGGCGCTTAAGGATAAGTACGATATCGTGATTGACGATGAAGGTTCTTTTAACTGTAAAGATACTGACCTTCAGGCGGTAGAAATGGATAAGGACATCAAGATGATACCGGAGTTCCCAAACAACTGGTGTCATCCGGAAAATGGCGAAGATGCGGCTTTCAAAATGTCCCTGACATGTAAAAAACTTCTTCTTGTTTTCAAGGATTCAGCTTATGCCAGCCATGGCGTGGCTGAGGTTTTTGTGGACGATAAACTGATCCTGGAGGCAGACCCTCACATCAATGGATGGACTCACTGTAATGCAGTAGTTCTTTTGAATGAGGAAAAGAGCGCGCGGCGAGAGGTCAGGATCAGCATGAAAGAAGGTCATGAAGATAAGAAATTTACCATCCTTGGTTTTGGGGTTGCGTGACGTAGATGTCAGAAAATGAAAAGAACATAGCGGAAAATGTGAAGAAGGAAAACACTATGTTTTTGTATAATCAACCATAGGAATATTTTCAGGGGAAAATGGGGTTACATTTAATGAACAAGTTGACACTTCCAAAGATCATTTCCGACGGAATGGTCATTCAGAGAAGAAAGAGAATACATATCTGGGGATGGGATGAGCCCGGGACCAAGGTTGAGGTCATGCTGGATAATCTCATTGGCAGAGGAGAAGCGGATGAGAGCGGAAGATTTGACATCTATCTTTCCGCAAAGGAAAGCGGAGGTCCCTACGAGCTAATTGTCTCCAATGAGAGGGACGAGGAGATCTCCGTAAAGGATGTCATGATCGGCATAGTCTGGCTTGTCACTGGTCAGTCAAACATAGAGCTTCCCATTGCCAGAGTTAAGGACAGATACCCTGCCCTTGCCAGCATAGAGGAGAACACCGGCATCAGGACCTTTAAGATCCTTGAGGATACGGATTTCCATGGCCCTTTGGAGGAATTAAGGAGCGGTAGCTGGAGCCACGTGAGCAGAGATACTATCATGAATTTCTCAGCTACAGGATACTTTTTTGCTGCTTATCTTCAGAAGATCACTGGCCAGACTGTGGGCTTTATAAATGCATCTTTAGGTGGCTCGAGGATTTCCTCCTGGATGTCAAGGCAGATGCTGGAAGGATATGACGAGCTGCTGGCTGAGGCGGACAAGTACGCTGATGATGATTTCAGAAAGAGCCAGGCAGACAAGAACGTGATAAACGGAACCTTGTGGCGCGAGAAGCTTGATAAGCTTGACAGGGGACTTTCAGAGAAATGGATGCAGGAAGAGCTTGACGAGCGCAGCTGGAAGGAAATGGATATTCCGGTGATGTTTACTGACACTGAGCTTTCCGGAATGTGCGGATCCGTCTGGTTCAGGAGAAGCTTTGACCTTCCAAAGGAACTGGCCGGAAAGAGCGCAAGACTGTTTCTTGGAACATTGGTAGACAGAGACGAAGTCTTTGTAAACGGTGTGAAAGTAGGAGGAATTGAATACCAGTATCCTCCAAGAAAGTACGACATACCCGAGGGACTTACTAAAGAAAAGGACAATCACATTGCTATAAGGCTTTGTGTGGAATATGGCCTTGGAAGGATCACTCCTGACAAGGAATACAAGATATTTAATGAGGATGCCCAGGTAAGGCTTGATGGCAAGTGGTATTACAAGGTGGCTGCAAGATGCCCCGAGATATCACCTACGGATTTTATCAACTGGCATCCAACCGGTCTTTTCAATGCCATGACCGCACCCTGCCACAACTTCCCAATTGATGGAGTTATCTGGTATCAGGGTGAGTCCAACACTCATGAGCCTTGGGACTATGAAGATCTGTCAAGGCGCATGATAAAAGGTTACAGGGAACTTTGGGGTGAGGAAAACCTCCCATATATCCTTGCCCAGCTCCCTAACTTTGTAATAGATGTTAAGCCTGTGGATGACCCCTGGCCAACCTTCAGGCTTACACAGTCAAAACTGCTTGATGATCCAATGGTGGGAATGACTGTCAACATGGATCTTGGTGAAGACAACGATCTTCACCCTACAGGCAAGCGGCGCGTTGGAAAGCGTCTCGCCCTCTGGGCAGCCCACTTAAGATATGGCTATCCCGGCGAGTACAGCAGTCCCATACCGGTCTATGCCAAAGCCGCCAACTCCGGCTGGATCAAAGGCAGCGTCGTAGAGATCGCCTTAGACCACGCCGACGGACTTGTTGCCAGAGACATTGGAAAAGGCGCAGAGATTCGCGATTTTGTAATTATAGATGATAAGGGAAAAGAACTATCAGTTGACGCTGAGCTAGTCGACAGAATGGTGATCCTTAAAACCACTCTCAAAGCAGACAAGATTCGAAAGGTAAAGTACCTTGTGGACTACACCTATAACGGCGCAATGATCTACAACAAGGCAAACCTTCCTATGGGACCTTTCGAGATTGAAGTTAAGAACTAATTACTTGGTATAAGTCCTTCCAGCTCTGTCCGCACCCTGAAGGTAGAGTTTGCGGAACTCAGTGGGGGAGCAACCGTTCATATCCTTGAAGACACGGTTGAAGGTTGAAAGACTGAAGAACCCGGACTGTAGCGCAATGTCCATCACGGACAGATCTGTATCACCAAGAAGCTCCTGAGCCATCATGACACGTCGCTTTGTGATGTACTGGTAGCAGGAGATACCCATGCTTGACTTAAAGAGCCTCTCAAAGTGGTACTTGGAGAAACCTGCAAGCTCAGCGAGCTGCTCCACTGAAAGATCCTCACTTCTGTGGGAATCAATATAGTTGGTGACAGCCACAAGTTTTTCGATGTTTTTAGACTGGGAATCTGAAGTGCCGGCAGGAACAACGGCATCCACAAGGTGCATGCTTCCTATCTGGGCAAGGATCAGAGTCACCAGAGAATATACAGAAATCTGAAGGAATTCATCACTCTCTCCGTAGAGTCGCTCAATCTCCCAGAAGTAGTTCTGGAGACGGGCTGTCTCAACGGGATACTCGCTCTGCTTTACATGAACGTAAGGTGGGAGAGTTTTCAGGAGAGGCACCAGGAGAGAAACCTGGGAATAATTAGTTATATCGAATAAAAGTATCAGCTTCTCGCCGCCTGGTGCAACAGCCAGGTACTCGTGAAGGGTTCCGGGAGCAATCAGCATGATGTCACCGGGAGCGCAGTTCACTACGGCAGAAGAGTCATTGTGAAATTTAACCTGAAATGACCCGGATAAAGGCAGAATAAGCTCCACCTCGTTATGCCAGTGGAGTGGATATTCGTTCAGGGTGTTGTGATATAAGAGGACGCCCTTTAAGGTGTCGTAATAGATATCTTCCCTTGACTGGGAGTTAATATCTGAGATCATGGATCATTCTCCTTTATCTGCAGGTTAATACGTAGATATTCTAGCATCAATGGAAAAGAAATGTAAGACCAATATAATCGGAGGACCGAATGGAAACAAAGAAATGGACACAGCTCTGGCTGGATTACAAAAAGGCCTATGATGGTGAAGGAATCTGGAAGATAGTCCTTAATGGCTTTACAGACAGCCAGGTGGTTGTAGCTAATGCTCTCTATGAGTTCAGAAGAGGAATTAAAGCCCTTACAGGGGAGTCAGTCCTTGAAGCGGGAAAAGATGAGGAGCAGGGCAAAAAACTTCTGACTCTTACAATCTCAAATAACGACAGCGTATCAAAAGAAGGTTACCATATCCAGGGAAGCGATGAGGGAATCCTTGTGGAAGCCAGTGACGAGAGAGGCGTACTTTACGGCGTCTTCGCCATCCTTCGTCAGATAGCCTGTGGCAAAAGCGCTTTAGAAGTAAGTGAAGCTTCATCCCCATCCAACCCATTAAGAATGATGAACCACTGGGATAACATGGATGGCAGCATAGAGCGTGGATACTCCGGAGAGTCCTTCTTCTTTGAAAAAGATGAGATCATCATAAATGACAGGACCAGAGACTACGCCCGCTTCATGGCAAGCATAGGAATAAATGGTGTTGTCATCAACAATGTAAATGTAAAGGCAGCAGCTTCATACCTTATAACTGACAGATATTATGACCAGGTGGCAAGGCTTTCCGAGATATTTAATGACTATGGCATCAGCCTTTACCTGTCATTAAACTTCGCTTCTCCTATTGAGATTGGGGATCTGGACACCTGTGATCCTCTGGATAAAAAAGTTATCTCCTGGTGGAAAGATAAAATGAAGGAGATCTACGAAAGGCTCCCTCTTCTTGGAGGTTTCCTTGTAAAGGCGGACTCAGAGGGAAGACCAGGACCATTTACCTATGGCAGGACTCAGGCAGATGGAGCTAACATGCTGGCAGATGTGATAAAGCCCTACGGTGGAATCATCATCTGGAGATGCTTTGTCTACAACTGCACTCAGGACTGGCGTGATACAAAGACTGACAGAGCAAGGGCCGGCTACGATTATTTCAAGGATCTTGATGGAGCATACCATGACAACGTCATCCTTCAGATAAAGAACGGACCTATGGATTTCCAGATCCGTGAACCCGTTTCACCTCTACTTGGAGGCCTTCAGCACACCAATCAGATGCTGGAGGTGCAGATTGCACAGGAGTACACAGGTCACCAGATCGATCTTTGCTACCTAATCCCTCTGTTCAAGGAGGTACTTGATTTCCACACCCATTGCTGTGAGGGAAAAGATACTGTGGCTGACGTTGTAAGTGGTCGCACCATGGGCAACAGTCTTGCCGGAATGGCAGCAGTTATAAACACTGGAAATGACGCCAACTGGACAGGAAATGATCTGGCAGCAGCAAATCTCTACGGATTCGGAAGGCTCTCTTTTGACACTGATCTTTCAGCTGAAGAAATAGCAAAAGAGTGGATCGCATTGACCTATAAGCTCCCTGAAAAGGAAGCGGGTGTTCTTTGCTCTATGCTCTTAAGATCAAGGGAGATATACGAGAAATATACAAGTCCACTTGGAATTGGATGGATGGTAACCCCTGGGGATCACTATGGTCCAAGCATTGACGGATATGAGTATTCAAGATGGGGAACCTACCACAGAGCGGATCACCTGGGAATAGGTGTTGACAGGACTGATAAGGGAACGGGTTATGCTCAGCAGTACTATGAAGAAAATGCTGTGATGTACAATGACCCTGAAAAGTGCCCGGAAGAACTGCTTCTTTTCTTCCATCACATTCCATATACCTGGAAGCTTAAGACGGGAAAGACTTTGATCCAGCATATCTATGACAGCCACTTCGAAGGTGAAGAACAGGCACGAGGGCTTGCTGCAGATTGGGAGAGCCTAAAGGATGTAATCCCAGCTGTTTCCTTTGACAGAGTAAAGGAAAGATTTGAGAGGCAGCTCTACAATGCAAGAGAGTGGAGAGATCAGGTAAACTCCTACTTCTACAGGAAGAGTGGCATAGCTGACGAAAAGGGCAGAACAATATATTAATCTGCTCGATTCGACAACTGATACTGTTTTGGTGACATACCAATCTGATTGGAAAAGCGCCTTGAAAAGCTGGAATAGTTATTGTACCCCACCATGAAGCACACATCGTAGGGGGAGTTATTATCCAGCAATAATTTTTGTGCAAGAGCAATTTTTTTTGCATTAATATAATGTTTAAGTGAGTCTCCGGTGGCTTCACTGAAAGCGCGGCTTAAGTGGTCGCTACTGTAGTGGAGCTCCGCAGACATGGTATTAATAGTGATCTCATCGGATAGATGATTGTTGATATATTCCAGTATTTTAGCCACTGCAACAGGCATGGTGCTGCTCTTTTTCTGGGGCGGAACATTCTCAGAATACTTGCAGGTCAAAAGAAGGAACTCTGCAAGGTAAGACTTGGCCAAAATCCTGTGGCCATAGCAGTCACTGTGAAGAGCTTCCTCAAGGTCTTTTGCCACGGAGATAAAGCGTGGAAGAGATTCCTCGGGAATCCTAAGGTGATTCATGTCGGCTGATTCGCTGCTTCTGAAAAGAGTGCTGAAGTCGGTTTCCGAGTCCCCGAGGTTCCTTAAATACTCGTACTGGATATTGATGACGATCCTCTCATACCCGCTAACATCCTCAAGATCTACGCCGTGGAACACCAAAGGACTGATAAAGAAAATGTCCCCGGGCTTCATCTTGAAAAGCTCGGGTTCCACCATCATATTTACATCCCCTTTTAGGAAAAGAACTACTTCATAACCGTCATGATTGTGAACTGTGCTTATATCAGTGGGATCTACTCGGGCCTTTTTGTGCTCGCAGATAACCTCGTTGGCGATCATGGTATATGGGAAGTTCAGACACTTTTTCATACCGCTCCTTTGCATGGGAAAAGAACTTGTGCAGTTTATATCGGAAAATGCAAAAATTATATTGTTTTTTGTGTATTTCTATTAAAATCCCATGTCTTATGATTTATTTATAGCATTGAAATGGGGAAACATCAACAAGCAAGAGTGAAATTCAGACCTGCTGGGGGTAATTGTGTCAAAGATAAGTTTTGATAACAGGTTAATGTTCACTTACGAATCTAAATCATTTCCCGGGGTCAATAAGGTAGCAGCCTTAGTCAGGCAGGATATATACCTGGTGACAGGCTTTCATGCAGGAGAATATACCAGGGGCTGTAAATGCAGGAACCTGATAATATATGGAACTGTTGATAAGAGTGATTACCTGAAGGAACTTGAAGAGAAGGGGCTTATAGATTTAGAGGATGTAAGGGGGAAGTGGGAAGTCTACAGCTTTACAGTTTTGGATAACCCAATGGATGGTGTAGATCACGCCCTGGTTATTGCGGGAAGTGACAAGAGAGGAACCATCTATGGTCTGTTCCATCTGTCGGAGCTTCTCGGGGTATCACCCCTGGTCAACTGGAATCACGTAATACCCAAGAAAAAGAAAAATGTCTTCCTGACAGATTCCGTAAATAAAGTAACAAAGGAACCTTCAGTAAGATATAGAGGATTTTTTATAAATGATGAATGGCCTGCTTTTGGAAATTGGGCCACAGAGCATTTTGGCGGAGTAAATGCCAAGTGCTATGAAAGAGTTTTTGAACTGCTCCTTAGACTTAAGGGCAATTACTTATGGCCGGCAATGTGGCGTTCCAACTTCAGCATGGATGGACCGGGACTGGAGAGCGCGAGGCTGGCAGATGAATATGGTGTGGTAATGAGCACTTCCCACCATGAGCCGTGCATGAGAAGCGGTGAGGAATACAGCCTCCTTAGAGGTGAGAATTCACTTTACGGAGATGCATGGGACTTCATCAGGAATCGTGAAGGAATTACCCGTTTCTGGAGAGACGGATTACTTAGGAATCAGGCATTTGAAAATGTGATAACCCTGGGAATGCGAGGGGAGAGAGATTCCAAGATCCTTTCAGAGGATGCAACTCTGAAGGATAACATAGATCTTATAAGGGATGTACTAAAGACTCAGAACGGTCTCATCAGAGAGATTGTGAATGAGGATCTTACGAAGGTACCGAGGCAGATAGTTCTTTTCTCAGAGGTGGAAGAGTACTTCTACGGGAACGAGAAAGTCAAGGGACTTATGGGAGATCCTGAGCTGGACGGCGTCACGCTGATGCTTTCAGATAACAACGTCGGATATACAAGAACTCTCCCAAGTAAAGAGATCGTCGATCATCCCGGCGGATTTGGAATGTACTATCACATGGATATGCACGGCGGACCTTATTCCTATAAATGGATAGGTTCCACCTACCTTCCAAGAGTTTGGGAACAGATGACTCAGGCCTACGATTTCGGTGTGAGGCAGATATGGGTCACAAATGTTGGAGATATAGGCACTCAGGAGCTGGGGCTTTCTTATTTCTTAGACCTGGCTTACGACATAGATAAATGGGGAGGCACAGATGCAGCCATCACCCAGGAGTATATGAATGAGTGGGCAGAGAGGCAGTTCGGTGGAATGCTTCCTCTCTCCGGAAGAAATAAAGCTAAGAAGATCCTGTGGGATTACACCTCTCTTCTTGAAAAGAGACGCCACGAGATCATGAATGCTGACGTTTACCATCCACTGCATTTTGGAGAAGCTCAGAAGATCCTGTCCATCAGTGATGAGATCCTGAAGGAAGCCGGGGCTCTGAAAAAGCGAATAGAAGACGAAGACCTTTCGGCATTCATATCTCTTTTGTATTATCCGGCATGTGGAACTGCCAATCTGATGAAGATGTGGATCCTGGCGGGACGAAATGAGCTATATGCAAGACAGAACCGTATAGAAGCCAATGATATTGCCGATGAGATAGACATCTGTGTTAAAGAGGATGCGAACCTGATTGATGAATACGAGAAGGTGGACAACGGCTTCTACAAAGGCTTTGGAAAATCCGAGCATGTGGGCTTTGTGAACTGGAACGAAGAGGACAACAGATATCCCTTAAGGTATCTGGTATATGGGGCTAACTCCCCAAGGATGCTTGTTTCCAGAAAAGATGATGAGCACTATATGACAGGACTTGAGTGGTGTGACAGGCCTCAGACCTGGAGAGATATGCTCCGTCCCGATGTGGACAGCATAGAGTTTGATCTGATAAGCGGAAGCGACAAGCCTTTTAGCTACAGAATCCTTTCGGATTGTTGCTGGCTGAATTTCTCCAAGACAGAGGGGAAGGTTTCAAAGAGGGAGCGGATCACCCTATCGGTGAACAAAGCTCTTTTGGATGAAAAAGTCACAGGTACTTTTGAGATTGAGAACCCTGGAATCGGGTGTGTGCATGTAACGGTGGAGGCAGCTCCGGCCGAGGCACCAAAAGGTCTTTTCATAGAGAGTGATGGATATATCTGCATGGAAGCAGAACACTTTATGGATAGCAAGGGTGCAGGAAACAGCGCATTCAAAGTCCTTTCTCCTTATGGAAGAAGTGGAAGTGCCTTAAAGGTATTTCCTTCAACAAAGGACTTCCTTGAGGAAAAGAGACGTCCTTGGGTTGAATACAGGTTCTTTGCTTCGGAAGATGCAGAATATGAGGTCATCTTCGAACTGGCACCCACAACACCGGTAACCTTTACCGGCGGGCAGTTTATGGGATATTCCATGAACGGTGGAAAGACAAAGATAATCAATACGGTCAAGAGACCTGAGATACAGTTCTTCTTCAGCGAGCAATGGCAGGAGGAGGCGAAAGCAAATGTCAAGAAGGTTACAGACACAGTAAAGTGTGTCAAAGGGGAAAATAACCTAAGGTTTTATGGCATGAGCCCCGGAATTGTGCTGGAGAGGATATTGCTTGTAAGGAAAGGAATAGAGCTTCCAAAGTCTTATCTTGGACCGAGGGAGAGCTATGTATGTTACGAGGAGGAGTAAAATGAGTAAACCGGCTGTGACTAAATCAAAAGTCAAATTCAGCGTGTACATGAAGAAGTACTGGCAGCTATATGCAATGCTGCTTCTGCCTCTTCTGTATCTGTTAATTTTTAAGTATTTCCCGATGGTGTATGTACAGATCGCCTTCAAGAAATACAGTATTGTTCAGAGTGTATGGGAAATGCCCTGGGCTCAGAACCACGGATTTGAGTTTTTTATCAAGGCGTTTGGCAACAACGATTTCAAGTATGCCCTTAAGAACACCCTGGTACTGAATATTCTTGATCTGATATTTGGATTTCCTGCACCAGTTTTATTTGCGCTTATACTGAATGAGCTGTGCTTTGTAAGGTATAAGAAGGTTGTTCAGACAATAGCTTACATGCCCCACTTCCTTTCATGGGTCATCATCTACAGCTTGGCACTGCAGCTTCTTGCACCTAATGCAGGACTTATAAACATGGTCATCCAGAGACTCGGAGGAGAAGCAATTCCTTTCCTCAACGACGAAGCTCACTGGATCAGAAGTTACATCGGATTTGGTATCTGGCAGAACTTTGGATGGGGCTCAATCATCTACCTGGCAGCAATTGCAGGTATCAACCCTGAGCTTTATGAAGCAGCATCAGTAGATGGTGCAGGAAGATTCAGAAAGATATGGCACATTACCCTTCCGGGAATCAAGCCAACAATCGTAGTTCTTCTTATCATGAGCCTTGGTAATATCCTTGGCGGCGGATTCGACAGACCTTTCGCTTTCCAGAACAACCTGGTAATGCGCGTGGCTGACGTTATTGCAACATATGTTTACAGAGTAGGTATTAAGGGACTTCAGTTCTCCCTCACAACTGCCGTTGGACTTTTCCAGTCTGTCGTAGGCGTTATCTTCCTGCTTTTGGCTAACTGGCTCTCACGTAAACTTGGTGAGAGAGGAATATGGTAAAGGAGGAGAAGAGACATGAAAGTAAAATCTACTGCAGACAGAATATGGGATTACGTGTTCGTGTTCCTGTGCCTCATAGTCAGTGCGATATGTATAATCCCAATGCTCAACCTTCTGGCGAAGTCTCTGAGCTCAACAGAATTTCTGATCAGGAATGAGGTATATATCATTCCAAAGGGCTTCAACTTTGATGCATACGGAACAGTTTTGAAAGATCCAAAATACACCAGAGCATTTGTATGGACGGTTGCCCTTACTGTAATTTGCACAGTACTGTCACTTACCATGACAACCCTTTGTGCTTTCCCTCTTATATTTGAGAAGCTCAAGGGCAGAAAGATAATCAATATCTTTATTACCATAACAATGTTCTTCAACGCAGGAACAATTCCTAACTACCTGCTTATGCAGAAGCTTGGACTTTTAAGTAATCCTCTGGTTCTTATCATTCCCGGCGTGATGAGTGTTTACAACATGATCATCATGAGAAGTTTCTTCTACGGAATACCTGAGAGCCTTAGGGAATCAGCTGAGATCGATGGAGCATCCTTCTTCCAGATCCTTTATAAGATCTATGTTCCTCTTTCAAAGCCTGTTATGGCAACACTTGCACTTTTCTATGCTGTAGGAAGATGGAATGGTTACTCAGATGCTTTGATGTACATGAAGGAAGAAAAGTTTTATCCATTACAGCTCCTTCTGTATAACATCATCAACAACATCAACTCAGTTGAAGTTGCTACCCAGGAAGGCTTCTCCTCGCCTGGACTTGCAGAGTCACTTAAGGCTGCTATCGTAATGTTCTCTACGATACCGATCCTTTGCATCTATCCTTTCCTTCAGAAGTACTTCATTAGTGGAGTAACTCTTGGAGCGGTTAAGGAATGACACCATAAATATATTTGGTTGCAACCCTTTAAGGGTTCACATAGTTTCTTTTCACAAAAAAATGGAGGTATGGTTATGAAGAAGAAAGTATTATCAATGTTCCTTGCTTCTGCTATGGCACTTTCAATCGTTGCCTGCGGATCATCAAACGGTGGAACAACAACAGAAACTGCTCCTGCAGCTACAGAGACTGCACCAGCAGCAACTGAGACACAGGCAGATGCACCTGCTGCAGAAGCTCAGGGATCATCAGAGCTCGTAGACGGTAAGTTTGCTGAGACACGCCAGATCACTGTTGAGGTTTACGACAGAGGAAATGATGGCGGATCAGACCCTGAAAACAACATGTACACAGAGTACATCAAGAAGGGAATGCTCGAGGAGCACAACGTAGAAGTAACATTTAAGAAAGTTGGAAGATGGACAGAGACAGAGGATATCAACAACCTCCTTGCATCACAGGAAGCTCCTGATATCTGCGTAACATACAGCTATCCTACAGTTCTTACATACGCTAACATGGGCGGTGTTATTGACCTTCAGGACCTTGTTGAGCAGTACAAGGCAGATACACCAAACCTTTGGAACTGGCTTGGCGAGACAAACATGCTCTGGGATAAGGATCCTAAGACAGGCGCTCTTTGGGCAATCGAAGGTAGGAGAGCAGAGCAGCAGAGAATCGTTACATTTGTTCGTCAGGACTGGCTTGACAAGCTGAACCTCAAGGCTCCTACAACAACTCAGGAGTTCGAGGATATGCTCGTTGCATTCAGAGACAACGCTGACACACTTCTTGGCAAGGATGCTGCACAGATGGTTCCTTTCGCTTCTGGCTATGATATAGGTTGGGAGTGCAACAACATCATCACATCTTTCATGGATCCTAAGATCACAGACAAAGAGTACTACATCAACGGATTTGATGACAGAATGGTTACAGAGCCTCAGACAAAGGAAGCTGTTAGACTTCTTAACAAGTGGTACAACGACGGCCTTATGTGGAAGGATTTCGCTCTTTACGGATCAGGCGATACAACAAAGGACGATATGATCAAGGCTGGTTACGTTGGTGCATTCCAGCACAACTGGGATTACGTATTCAGAAACGGTGAAGATTCAATCAACTCTAACCTTAGAAGAAACATTGGCGAAGATGCTAAGTTCGTTGCAGTTGACTGCTTCCAGAACTCAGACGGAAAGTACGCTAAGTGGCTTTACTCTTCAGCTGGAGACAGAAAGATCTTCTTCCCTGTAACAAACGATGAGCCTCTTGCATCACTCCTTTACTGCGACTTCATCTCAAAGCCTGAGACAATCGCATATCTCCAGATGGGTGATGAGGGTGTTACACACGAAGTTCTTGATAGCGGTGCTATCCAGATCATCGCAGCAGAAGGCGATGCAATCCAGAACTCTGGTAAGAACATCGACTACACAATCACATGTAACGGAACAAACTTTGGTGATCAGAAGCTTGCTGAGCTTTCAATCAACTATGGTTACGCTGATCAGGATCCTGAGCTTGTTGCTGCAGCTAACAAGATCGCACTTACAGATGGTCTTCAGCCTCTTAACGTAAACGTTGGTGAGATCACAGCTGAGGCTGGTGTTGGTGATACTCTTTCATCAAAGAGAGACCAGATCTATGACAAGTCAGTTGTTGCATCTGTAGCAGATTTCGATTCTGTATGGGACAGCGCTATGGCTGATTACCTCTCATCAGGCGGACAGGCTATCAT